>JAIORK010000001.1 GCA_021108215.1 bacterium
ACACCGACGTTTACGGCAACGCCGACTGCGACGTCGACGTATACCGCGACCCCGACCGGGACACCGACATTGACCGCCACGCCAACGGATACTGCCACGTTTACAATGACGCCGACGGATACACCGACGTTTACGGCAACGCCGACTGCGACGTCGACGTATACCGCGACCCCGACCGAAACACCGACATTGACCGCCACGCCAACCGGTACGCCGACGCTTACCGTGACGCCGACGTTAACCGTAACCCCGACATTGACGGTTACTCCGACTGATACTCCAACGCTTACTGTGACCCCGACCGGGACACCGACAGTGACGGTCACCCCGACCGATACATCGACACTGACGATGACGCCCACAGGAACATCAACCGCGACCGCCACACCGACCGCGACACCGACATATACAGTAACATCAACGGTCACGCCGACCGATACGCCGACACTGACCGCGACGCCAACGGGAACATCGACAAATACAGTCACACCAACAGTTACAGCAACATTCACAGCCACACCAACCGCGACCCCGACCGATACGGCTACAGCAACGCATTCACCGACATTGACCATAACGCCGACGGATACACCAACCGCGACTGCTACGCCGACCATCACAGTGACACAGACCTCGACGTTCACCATGACACCAACGGCGACTGCGACCAACACAGCGACGCCGTCGTTTACGCCGACATACACCGCAACCCCGACCGATACACCGACTATGACGCCGTCGTTTACGTCGACATACACCACGACCCCGACCGCCACACCGACAGTAACGCCAACATCTACCGGCACGCCGACCACAACCGCGACCGCGACAGAAACCGATACACCCACGGCCACGGCCACATCGTCATTCACTGCGACGCCGACCGCGACACCAAGCGTAACCCCGACTGCGACCGGAACTGTAACACCGACCAATACGTCGACCGGTACGGCCACGCCAACGGCAACCATTACGCTAACTGTCACACTGAGCGGGACACCGACTTCAACATTTACCGTGACAACAACCCCGACTGTTACGCCGAGTTTCACTGCAACCCCGAGTGCGACCCCGAGTGCGACCATCACAGAGACCGCGACCATGTCACCGACAGCTACAGTTTCGCCCACGATCACACAGACCAGTACCGTTACGCCGACTGTGACGGTGACCCCCACAATAACGCATTCACCCACCGTGACCCCGACAGCCACGGAGGTGGCCGGCATTGAATTCACAGTTTTAATTCTGGATTCCGCCGGCAACCGGGTGCGGACCCTTTTGGAGACACATGTTTTGGAACCGGTGAATGATTTCAGTCTTTCAGCAGACCTTTTACAGGCGGATGGGCGTGAACAATTGCGTATTTGGACTGATACTCTTTTTGAGACTTTGTGGGATGGCACCAATGAAGCGGGGAAATTAGTCGCCAGTGGACAATATTATATTAAGACCATCAGTGTGGACCGCATTAATCGGGAGACGGTGGTGGTTAAACCGGTGACAGTGCAGCGTCCCTTTATCCGGGTTTTGGAAAGCACCAGGCTGGCACCCAATCCGGCGCGTGATACAGTCCGGGTCTGGGGACGGACACGCATTGCCGGGGCCGAGGTCAAAGCCAATGTCTATACCGTTGCCGGGGAGCTGGTCGGGCGTCTTTATTTTGGGAGCATGGATTACGTGGATTGGAATATGACCAACACCTGCGGTGAACGCTTGGCCAGCGGTGTCTATCTGGTGGTTATTTTAGCCAAGGATCCTGTGACCGGGCAGGTAGAAAGAAAAGTAATGAAACTGGCGGTATTGCGATGAGGCGGATACTTAGGCAGTTGATATTTATTGGACTGGCCGGTGTGATCGGGACGCTGCCGCTTTACGCGGGGTTGTATGAAAAAGGCGGCGCCAATGGTTTGGGTGCCCGCGCCATGGGTATGGCGGGCGCCTATACGGCACTGGTCGCGGATGAGAGCGCGGTTTGGTGGAACCCGGCCGGATTGGGAAGTTTGGATCATTTGCAGATAGGGACATCGTTGGGATCACTTTACAACGGAAAAATGCGGTTATTTAATTTTTCTGCAGCAGCACCGCTTACCGCCGATGCAGCGGTTGGATTGAACTGGGTGCATCATTACTATAGTGATTCATCACCCATCAATACCGAGACGGTAACCCTTGCGGGAAGTATGCCATTGACAGCGGACCGGCGGCTTTATCTGGGTGCCGGGTTGAAAATTTTGTTTGGCGGGATGACCCTGGATACTCACACTTATTCCGGGATGGGATTTGATTTTGGATTGCGATACCGGTTGCCATTGGGAGAAGAACAGGTCCTGGCTTGGGCCGTGACACTTCGGGATTTGGATACCCGGATCACCTGGAATAACAGCCTGACAGAGCAAGTACCGCAGAGCATGGTTGTGGGATCGGCATTTCATATTGATGATTTCACCGCAGCCACGCTGGATTTCGAGATGGTCCAATCCGGTCAGGAAGAGGTGCAAGGCACGCGTATTCTCCGGATCGGGATGGAAAGATGGTTTCGCGAAATCATCGGGCTGCGTGCCGGTTATATGCTGGACAGCAACCACGCCAGTACGTTTAGTGCCGGTGCGGGTTTCAAAATTTCAGGCTGGGATCTTCAGTACGCCCTGTTGGGTGAGGTTGCGCAACTGGGTATCTCACACCGCTTGACACTTAGCTATGTTCTTCCGGCGCTGCCGAAAAAAATCGGGGTTGCCGCAATCCCCATACCCGAGATCGTGGTTCGCCGGGTGCCGGATTACAAAATGGAACTGGTGGCACTGCCCGAGGTCTTCTCGCCGGGCGGCGGGAGCCTTACAGATACGGTGGTATTTCAATTAAATCTCATTGAGGGCGACTGGAGCCGGACAACTGCCTGGCGGCTGCGTATCCAAAATGTTGAAAATGAAGTTGTCAGGGATTTTTCAGGAGAAGATTACTCCGAACAGTTTGAATGGGATGGTACGGATCGTGAGGGCAAAGTCTGTCCGGACGGCACGTATGAAGCGACACTGGTGTTGTTTGATTTACAGGGAAAAACGATTGGGACCACATCGGTTACGGTCTTGATCCGTACTCAAATGCCGGCCATTGGATTGCGTATCCGGCCCAGGACGCTTATTATATTGGCAACCCGTCCGCAGCGGGAAGTTACATTCCGCATGACCAATACGCAAAATCTCAGCAATGTGACCTGGGAGATCGTAATTCAGCAGCCGGATGGTATTATTATGAAATCGTTTAGCGGTAAAGGCCGCGTGCCGCCCATCGTCCGCTGGGATGGCATGTTGACACAGAAGCGGGCAATTACGCCGGGAACCTATGATGTGTTGGTGAAGGTTTTCGATGCGATTGGACAGGTCAGGACAGCGCTCCAGCCCTTTACCGTAAAACGCATTGAACCCAAGGTTGCCATGCAGGTTAAACCGCGATTGATCAAACTGGGTGATAAGCAAGGCGGTCAGGCAACATTCACCATCACCGCCGGTCCGCGTAGTGAAATTAAATCCTGGAAACTGAATATCCGCAATGCGCGTATCAAGACTTTGGTCAGGACGCTTTCCGGCAAGGGTGTGCCGCCGGTTGGTGTGGTCTGGGATTGTAAAAACCAAAAAGGTGTGCTGGTTAAACGGGGTGAGTATTTTCAGGCACAAGCGGCAATAACCTATAGCGGCAACTATGTCATGCGCGGACCCAAACTGGCTTTGGCCACAGATATTGATACAGAGGATACCGGCAGGGCGCTGGCGCTGCACCTTACCATGATTACGTTTAAGCCGGGTGCCACGGATATTCAGGTCAGCGATTATAAGCGGCTCAAGCAGGCATCAGAGACCATTAAAAAATATGCCAAGCGCTACCGTTTACAAATCAAGGGCTATACGGATAATCAGGAAGCCAAGGGTCAGGAATTGGAGCTTGCCTGGGAGCGGGCCCGGAAGGTGCAAGAGTATTTGAATTTTTCATGCGGTATTCCAAATAACCAAATGGCGGTGGTAGGCTATGGGGCCAGGCTGCCGCTGGCACCGGAGACTACCTCGGCAGGTCGCGCAAAAAACCGGCGGGTCGAAGTGGTGTTGATTATTCAGAAATAAAAAGGCAAAGGAAAAGAATTTATCCACAGATTACGCAGATTACACAGATTTTAAAAACTAAAAAAACAATATAGGATTAAAAAGCATAAATTTATTAAGTCTGTAATCCTAAAAGTTTTAAGGTTTAATCTGTGTTATCTGCGTAATTTGTGGAGAATGATTTGCCGGTTAGAGAGCAGAGCACAAAGGGTGGATTGGTTTTAAGGTTTTGGGGTTTGTGTCATTGCCTTGACTTTCTTCAATAACGCTTGTATTATCAATTGAATAATTGATTTTTTTCAAAAAACGCCGTTACTTTTGAGAGACAGACGGTCGCTAGGACCCTAAGCGGTACAACACGAGGATGGTTATGCTCAGAAAGATTTTTGGAATATTATTTCTTATTTCTTTATCGGTTTTTATGTTGGCCGTATGGTTTCAGAATTATTACTTTGTAAATGAAGTTCCCAAACAAGGGTTGGTTTTAGAAGTCTGGAACAAACCACCTTCACGCCAGGAAAAAGAACGCAGACTTTGGAAAGAAACTGTGATGCGTTTTGAACAGGAAAATCCCCGGATTAAAATTAATGGTATTGAGCGTGAATTTTCACCGCAGGAATTTGTCACTGTCATGGCCGGCGGCAAGGGCCCGGATGTGATGCAAGTCTGGGTCGGGGCACTGCCCATTTTGGCACGTCAGGGTTTTATCGCGCCCATGGACACCTATATCGAGGACTGGGACCAAAAAGAGTATATTCCCGAGATTGTATGGGACCCGGCTAAGGTGGATAACAAGATTTACGGTGTTCCGCGTGATACTTACTTCACGGTTTTGTTCTATCGCAAGGATCTTTTTGCCCGGGCCGGGCTTGATCCGGAGGAACCCCCGCGCACCTGGGATGAACTTATTGAGTATGCCAAGGTTTTAACTGATCCTTCAGTCGGGCAGTATGGTTTTGGCCTGCCGCCAACAACCTGGAATTTTATGGATTTCGTCTGGCAAAACGGTGGAACCATGATACGGAAAAACAACCGCGGTCATATGGAGGCCTCGCTTTCTTCAACTGAGATCGTACAGGTACTCCGGTTTTGGCGCGCACTTAAAAATGATTATAAAGTCCTGCCCCCGAATGCCCTGCCGACGCATGAAAATATTGCGCAGATGTTTGCTTTGGGAAAAATCGGGATGATGATGGGGGTTGCCAACGAGCTGCCGTCATTGATCAATAAATATGGGTTGGATTTCAGCAATGCCGGGATTGCACCGCTGCCCGCCGGGCCGGATGGATTGCGGGCGTCGCATGCCGGGGGGGATGTTTTTATCATCAATGCTTCAATTCCAAAGGAACGGCAGCAGGCAGCCTGGAAGTATATTGAGTTTGATCTCTCGCCCGCCAACCAGCTTTGGAAGTGGGTGCGCATGAATGAAATGAAGATGACAATTTTTCCCGGTGCTTTTGCGGCATCAACCAATCTTTTAAACATGCCGGAGTTTGCGATGGTCAAGGAGGAACTGGCATTTGTCCGCAATGAACCCCAGTTTGCGGAGTGGATACTCATGAAGGATGCCATGGACAAAGATCTTTTACAGGCGATTTTTGTGGATGATTCAATTAACCTGGAAACGTATGTTCAGACATTTAACTTGAAGATTAATAAACGTTTTTTTCCGTTTGAAAAAAAGAAATGATGTTACGGACGCGACCTGTCCGGTGAATCGCGTCCGGCGCATGCCGGTGACATATAAGCCCGAACGTGCATTTCGCTGTAGGGGCGCGATTGATCGCGCCCGAGAGATTGAAGGAGTAAAGTATGGCGCAGAAACGACCCAAACGTCTGCCAACCGATTTTTTTGACCGGTTGCTCTCCAACCAGACCGATGATCAGATCAATGACCTGCTCACCACATTGGTTGATGAGCAGATCATGCCCGCGACGGAACCGGAATTGGCACCCATTCCTGCGGAAACACAAGGCGAGAATGCACAGGGTATGCATCGTGGTTTTCGCCGTGATAAAATTGAGGATTCCATTGTTACCCGCGATGAGGAATTAGATGAAGAACCGCTGACAGGTGAGCAGGATTCGGCCTTGGATGAATTGATTCCACGTACTAACCGGATGCAAAATACTGCTCAGCAAATCGAGGTGCCGGCTGCTCCGGTTGAAAGTGATGTCGTGCATCCGCCCTTGTATCCGGAAACAGATACCCCGGCAGCTGCTCCGGCCAAGGTAAAACTTCCCGGTCTGGATAATCTGGAAGTGCCGCCGGAATTGCTTGTTGATGAACAAGCACCGGTGCAGGATTTGTCCGAACATGCTCCGCCGGTACCGGAAGCACCGCCCCAGGCAACGGAAGTTCCCGACGAATCTTTGGAAGATAATTTTTTACCCCCGGAGGTCCCTTTGCCGCCCGAGGTGCCGACTGCACCGCCGGAGGCGACGGATGATTTTTCAGAGGCGCCGATTGCACCTGAGATGCAACCGGCCTCGGACATGTCTGCTTTGCCTGGACCGGAAGCGCCGGTAGCCGGCACACAGCCGGCTGAGGACATGGCGGCGGCTTTTCAAGTGGAGGACATGCCGGCGGAACCGCCCCCGGCAGAGGAAACCCTTGCAGTACCGCCGGTGCAGGCACCGGCAGTTGCTGCGATGCCTTCACATGAACAATTGTTGCATGCCAGAATTCAAGCACGCTGGGAGAGTCCGGCGCGTAAACCCAAGCTGCCCAAGCTGGCCAAACCTTCAGCGCCGGTGGCAGTGGAACAGCCCCGTCCGGATAAGCTGGCGGCGATTTTAGGTCAGGTTGGTGAGGTAAAGCAGCCTTTTAAATTTACCCGGCTGCATCAGGCGGCATTGATGTTTCTATTGCCGGCTTTTATTGCGTTTTCATTATTTTCATGGTATCCCATGATCAAGGGATTGCTGATTTCCCTGTATGATTATCATCCCACCGGGGTATCAACGTTTATAGGATTACAAAATTATATTCGTGCCTTTCACGATGAGATGTTCTGGAAAACACTTCTTCATGCCGGCGGTTTTTGTATCATGATTTTAATGCTCGGTTTTTGGCTGCCGATCTTTCTTTCTATTTTTATCAATGAATTGCGCTGGGGAAAAGGGCCGTTGAAATTTGTTTTTTTTCTGCCGTTTCTCATGCCGGCTGTTCCGGCCGCAATTTTGTGGAAGTGGATTATGGACCAGGGCCTGGGATTGCTCAATGCGCTGCTGGCGTTTTTACCCCTGGCGGACCCGCATATCGGCTGGTTGACCGATCCCAAACTGGCTTTGTTTTCCATTGTGATGGTTTATATCTGGAAAAATACGGGTTGGGCGATTCTGATTTATTCAGCTGCGCTGGGTAATATTGATGCGACGCTTTATGAGGAAGCGGAGATGGACGGCGCGACCTTGTGGCACAAGATCAAGCATGTCACGCTGCCGGCCATGCGCAGCGTGATTGCGGTGATGCTGATTATCACCATTATTAACACCTTGCAATTGTTTACTGAGGTTTATATCATGACCAATGGCGGTCCCATGAATTCGACCGAGATGATTGCGACATATATTTACAAACAAGCGTTCTTTTATATGGATATTGGTTATGCAGCAGCCTTGTCTATGATTCTGCTGTTTATGCTGTTGGTGATTACGCTGCTGCGGTTGCGGCGTTTGGATTCGAATGGAGGCTGATGTATGAGTCATCGTGCAATTATATCATCCGCTGACCGGAAAACAACTTCGGTGAGACTATTCATGATTACCGGGACGCTGCTGGTTTGTGTGCTGGCGGCATTGGTCGTGGTTCCGTTTCTCTGGATGGTGGCCACGTCTTTAGTGCCTGCCCAGGAGATATTCACCTGGCCGCCGAAGTGGTTTTATGGAAAATTTGATTGGTCATCCTATTTGATCGCCTGGCAGCATGTGCCTTTTGCCACCTATATTTTTAATTCGCTGATTCACTGTTTTGGTGTGGTGGCGGGGCAGCTTTTCCTCTCGGCCCTGGCGGCCTACTCTTTTGCCAAATTGCGGCCGCCTTTGGGGAGAATGATTTTGATTTTATTTTTACTCACTTTGATGATTCCGGCTGAGAGTATCCTGATCCCTTTGTACCTGGTCATGAAGAGTTTTCCGGCGGAAAATATCCCCAATATTAATTTGATCTCCACGTTTTGGGGATTGATTCTGCCGACCATTGTTTCGGCATTTAATATTCTAATTATGAAAAGTTTTTTTGAACGTCTGCCGGATGATTGGTTGGACGCAGGTCGTTTGGACGGCTGCTCGGAGTGGATGATTTTTAGAAAAATTGTCTGGCCGGTATCCCGGCCGATTTTTGTGGTGTTGGGAATTTTTGGTTTTATTACCACCTGGAATAGTTTTTTCTGGCCCTTAATTGTGATCAATAACCCGAAACTTTATACGCTCATGGTGGGTGTGCAGAAAATGGTGGAAAGCGGCGAGCCCTGGAACATCATTATGGCGGTGGTGACACTGACAACCCTGCCTACCATCTTTCTTTATTTTGCATTTCAAAAATATATTGTACGCGGTGTTGTATTTACCGGTCTGCAGGGGTAAAATACAGCAATACATTTTTTATGGAGGAATGAATGGCTACGAAAAAACGCAGATTAAGAAAACCGGTGAATCAGGAACTGGATATGGCGGATCATGCCAGCCGTTTACGCTCTTTGCCCGCCAATCCTTGGGAAGCAGCCCGGGGGATACTGATTTGGCTGGCCGCCGGTGTTGTTTTATTTGCGCTGGGTTGGCTGGCACTGGGAAGGTAATGGCCGGACCCGCCACACGTGACCCGTTTCACAAAAAGTTAAACCATGCCTTAACCGGCGCCCGCTTTGAGCATGTCCTGGCGGTGGCGGATATGGCCAAGGCCATGGCAGGGCGCTATGCGGTTTCTCCACGGCGCGCCTATCTGGCCGGACTGCTGCATGATTGTGCCCGCGATTTGAAACCATCTGCACAAAAAAAACTAATACAACAATACCGGGGACGCTTTGCACCGGCAGCCACATGTGCCGACCCCTGTCTCTGGCATAATCCGGCAGGTGTTTTTTTGGCACAAAGACGCTATCAGGTAAAAGATCCCATGATTTTACGTGCCATTGGGATGCACTCGACCGGGCACACCGGGATGAATGCTCTGGACCGGTTGATCTATGTTGCGGATTTTTGTGAGCCGCACCGTACCCACACGGCCGCGCAAGCGGTACGCCGATTGCTTGCAAAAGATTTGCAGGCAGCCGCACGCCGCGTTACGCAGGAAAAAATAAACTATCTGGCGAAGAATCATCTCACCCTTCATCCCTGGACACTGGCTTTGGCCAAAGAACAGGGTATCAAAGTTAAATCCTAAGAGCATTATTCACAGATTACTCAGATTTCGCAGATTAAAAAATTAAAACCATTAAAGATCAAAATATTTTTTAGGGTTAAAAGCGTAAAGAAAATAACTCTATTTATTTTTAAATTTATGTAATCTGCCGGTCCTGCGAATCAGATGATTTACTATCAGGGAGCAGGGCGTAATCTGTGGATTAAGCTTTTTTGGTTTGGAGGGTTTGGGTCATTTTGACATCAAAGCATTTCTCTGCCAGGCCGAGTAATTTTGTGTATTCCCATGAACCCTGGTCAGTCAATGTGTTGGCAGATGCTTGAGGAATGGCGGGCAGTCCTAAATGTGCGCCGCTGATGGCACCGGCCATGGCTGCGGTGGTATCCACATCGCCGCCCACACTGATCGCGGTGCACAGGGTCTGCCAATAGTCATCCGGTGATTTTAAAAATGCATACAAACTCCAGAGTACACTGCTGGTGACAAAGGGAGAAATTCCCTGCCAGGTTTGCTCGTATTCCGGCAAGACTCCTGTTTGGGAAATAATCAAGAGCGCTTCGCTCAAAGGCAGGATGAGCCAGTCCGGCAGGGTGAGGATACTTTCCGCTAAAATGGGATCATAAGGCCGTACCCACAGGCTGAGTTGTTTTAAAAAGGGTTCCATGATAATTTCCGGGGTCTGCATGGCAAGACCCACCGCGCCGCCAAGCGCAATGGCGCCGGCAATACACCGGTTATCCTGGTGGGTGATGCGGCTTTGGTTTTCAGCAGCGATTTGCATCTGGTCGGGATCATCAAAGAATAACAGTCCCAAGGGTGCCGCGCGGACCGTGCTGCCGTTTCCCGCCGCCGGTGCCAGGGTTCCGGTCTGGGTCCAGGAAAAACCCCGGACCAACCGCCGTATCGCCGCTTCAGTTGATTTTCCAAATCCGATTAATTTTTTAAATTGGTAAAGTGTTGCGATCCGGTGGGCAAAGTCAGCGGGATCAAATTTTTGACAGTGGAGATAGCTGATCATCAGTTCGCGGGATAACTGACCATCATCACTGTATTGTCCGAAAGGATAGGGGAAATGGGTCCATTCACCTGTGCGGCCGGTGAGCAGGATGTCCTGAGTATAACGCTGACAGATTACAGTCGGGTACCCTTCGGCAGGATAGCCGACGGCATCACCCAAACACAGACCGATCAGACACCCTTGAAACTGATCTTTGCGCGGTAGGGTCATAGTAGGTTCCTTTACATGAATAGTTTCCTGCTTTTATAGTCGTCACAATTCAAGGAAAACTGATGGGGAAATGAAATTATTGCCGTTCCGTATTTTGTCCTTTGGCAGCTCACGCGATCAATTGTTTGATCAGGCGCCAGTAGGGAATGGTCGCGACCATTCCCTACTGGCGGTTGAGACCTGTGTGCATTGTTTCACTCCTGTGCTGCAAAGGGGCTTTATCGTGCCGGCGCGAACACAATGGGCAGCCTGCCCGGCGTACTTGTCCGGCGCATGCCGGATGCCGGGTAAGCCTGTGGATTTTTATTAGTGGTTAGCTTTGGTTTTGAGTTTTTCCAGGGAAATTAAGTTTGGCAAAATCAATCGCCGGGATGGCATCGGTTTTCTCCACTTGGGGCATGTCGATCAGGGGAATCCGGGGATAGCGTGTTTGGAATAATTTTCTGGAATCATCCGTGATTTTAGGTGCAGTGGTATTTGCCAGATTGTAGACCATGCCGATCACAGTGATATTGCGGGATAAAAGTGCTTCCAAGGTTAGCAAGGTATGGTTGATGCTGCCTAACCGGGGAGAGGTGACCACCAGGACCGGAAGGTTTCGTGCTGCGACAAAATCCAGCATGGTACAGTCAGGTGTGATAGGGACCTGGATGCCGCCGGCACCTTCTAACAGGATGGTCTCATAAACTTGTCCGAGACGTTCCAGATGGGTGTCAATTACGGAACAATCAATGCTGCGGTTTTCCTGGGCGGCGGCCAGGTGGGGTGAGGCCGGCAGGGAAAAAACATAGGGGCAGGTGGTACCGTCCCGGTCCAGGTCATGTAGCGGCACCTGCATCAGCTTGCGGTGCAGTTGAATATCTTCGCTGATGCCGCGACATCCGGTCTGGACTAATTTGGCAGTGATCACGGTTTGGCCATGATTTATGAGATGGTTTGCCCAGGCGCCGGTGGCATAAGTTTTGCCCACGCCGGTATCAATGCCGGTTATGAAACAGGTTACCATTTTTTCCTCTGCAAAATGAAATACATGGGATGGTAAGTCAGACAAACACCCTTTTCACTCCCGAAGCGTAATGCATACTGTGACAACAGTTTGTTGAGCTGTGATTTTGACCAGATTTGTTTGGACAAGCTATTGACGCCGGTGGCACGAAGATGACGGAGCATAGACAGGGCATCGGGAAAATGGAGACTGTGGTGTTCCTCGGAAACGGCCAGGGCATTAAACCAGGGGGCTGTCATTTTTTTTATTTCTTTCAAGGCGGGATAGTCGAGACTTAGCCGGGTTAAGGCTGCCAATTCCTTAAGATTTTCCGGACCAAAGGTGCTAAAGGCCAGCCAACCGCCGGGCCGGATCAGCAAAGCGAGTTTTTCCAGCAGGGCCTGGATATTTTTCAGCCACTGGAAGGCTGCGTTGGAAACCACCAGGTCCAGATTGTCGGGCAGCGCCGGCATGGTTTCAATGTCGCCGGCTAGAAAGTGTTGCCGGGTGGCATTGAAACGGGTTCCGGGGTTCAGGCTGCCGGCGATCAGGTCGTTGGCAAAATAGCGGCGGCTGCGAAATTGTGCTGCCAGTCTTTTTGTGAGAAGCCCGGTACCGCAGCCGATCTCCAAAATATTTTCGAAATGGTTGTGCGGCAGATGTCTGAGATCGTTGAGCAGGGTGTCTGCCATGCGGGTTTGCATGATCGCATGGGTATCATAGGCTGCCTGGGATTTCTGAAAACACCGCCGGATATGATTTTTATTCATGACTAATGTGGACAAGAATATCCTCCCACTGGTCCCAGAAATAAAACGGGAAATGACCGGCACGGATGATACGGCAGGTACTCTGGTTTTTCCAAAATTTCATTTGATGATTGGAGGGGATGATGATATCGAAATTACTGATTAGAGCTGTATCGAATCCCATATATTCTTCATCATCTGTTGCTAAAACAGCGCGCTGGAGCATCGCGAGCTCATTACGCACGGCATCGAAGCTGCGCTGGGGTGCATTTTTGAAAAAACGCTCAGCATGCGGGTCCTCTAAAAACATATTACTGTAAAAACGCCGGCATGTCCGGGGGGTGAGGTTTTTTAAAGTTGCTTCGAAAATGGCAGGTGTGATGCCGTAGCGCGTATGAATAGGCTGCAAGGTGCCGTTGATTGCCAAAGAGAAGACCGTTCGGTCCGGGAGAATGTCTTTGATGCTTTGGCAGACCCAAACGCCAAAGGACCAGGCCATGACATAAACTTCGTGATAGGCTTTAAAGATTTTGGCCAGTTCCCGGGGTGGTGTGAGATCACGGTAATCATACAGCATGAGGACATCATAGCGATCACTGGTTAAATAGCGGAAGGGAGCGGCATCCATTCCCCAGCCATTGACAAAGAGCAGCAGTTTTTCTTTTTTGGTTTGAATCAGCCAGGTGCTCTGCATGGTTGTCTCCTAAGTAATTTGAGTGTTGTCACGGTTGAGTGCGGACAGAATCGTTTGCGGTAAAGCGCTCAAATCGTCAGGCGTCATGGCGGCGGATAGCGAAAGGCGTAAGCGGGCGGACCCTGCCGGTACGGTGGGCGGCCGGATGGCATAGAGCAGATATCCCTGAGATTGTAAGGTTTCGGCGGCACGCAGCGCCTGACTGCTTTTATGGATCATGATGGGCAGGAGATGACTGTTTCCCAGGGTATGCAGTCCCTGGGATTGGAGGGCCAAACGCAACCGGGTGTGCAGTGTGTGCAGGTGCTCCCGCACGGTGTGCATTTTCGGGATGCGTTCCAGGAGATAATGGACCCAGCGAACCAGCAAAGGCGGCAGGGCGGTGGTGAAGATAAAAGGTCGCATGGTATTGATTAAATAATCAACCACCACCCGGTCGGTCACCACAAAGGCACCCAGTGCAGCCAGAGCTTTGCCAAAGGTGCCGACAATAAAATCAACCTCATCAATACACTGTTGGGCCTCACATTCACCCAGCCCCAGCCTGCCAATCACCCCGAAGGCATGGGCTTCATCCACATACAATCGGGCATTGTAGCGGGATTTGAGTGCGCATAATGTTTTCAGATCAGCTTTGTCGCCATCCATGCTAAAGATACTCTCTGTGACAATTACGGCTTGCTTGAATTGGGAACGATACTTTTGGAGCAAGGTTTCCAGATGCGGGGTGTCGCAGTGGTTGTAACGCAGCAGTTTGGCACCGGAAAGCCGGATACCGTCAATTAAACTGGCATGATTCATCCGGTCGGAAAAGACACCGTCACCCGGCCCGAGCAAGCTGGGTAGGATTCCCAGGTTGGCATGATAGCCGGAATTGAAAACCAGGGCAGCCTCGCGCTTGAAAAGCGCGACCAGCATTTCTTCCACGGCAGTATAGGCAGTATGATTGCCGCTCAAAAGCCGGGAACCGGATGCACCCAGACTTTCGAACTTCTGTGTTGCCATAAAATTTTTCTGTAACCGGTTGTCGGTTGCCAGACCGAGGTAGTCATTGGAAGAGAGGTTGAGATATTTTTTGTTTTTTTGCCAGATGAAGGCACCTTCGCGTTTTTCACTGGGATGCAGTTTGCGAAGCGTGGCTGTCGCTTCCCGGTCCGCCAGAGAAGCTTCCAATTCAGGATAGGTGCGAGTATTCGTCATTGGCCGGCTTGCTCCCGGATTCGGGCGATCACAATTTTGAGTGTGTCCCGGCTTTTGGAGAGAATCGTATCCACATCCTCTTTTGTCACCACCAGGGGCAGGAACCAGTAAATTGTATTGTCCAGCGGCCTAAGTAGAAGATTGTTCTTTAGGGATTCGAGGTAGATTTGAAATCCAATTTTATCTTTTTCATCAAACGCGAGCTGGTCCTTGCGGCTGCGCACAATATCCACTGCGCCGATAAATCCGAGATAACGGATGTCGCCGATAAAATCAAAATCCGCCATTTGCCGGAGCTGGCTGTGGAAATAGGCCAGGACTTCGGATTGGCTCTGAGGGAGGGAGTTTTTTTCAAAAAGTTTTAAATTTTCAATGGCTGCGGAGCAGGCCAACGGATTGGCGGTATAAGTATGTCCGTGAAAGAAAGTCTTGCCGGCGGCGTCATCACTATAGAATGCCTGGAAGATGGTTTCCGTGGTGACGGTCAATGCCAGGGGAAGGTAACCTGCGGTCAGTCCCTTGGACATACAGAGAATATCCGGCACCACCCCGGCCTGCTCATACGCGAACATCGTGCCGGTCCGGCCAAAACCGGTAGCTACCTCATCAAATATCAAAAGTACGTTATGCGCTTGGGTTAGGGCGCGTAGCTTCTGCAAATATTCCGGAGGATAAAAGGAGATGCCGGCTGCACCTTGCATAAGCGGTTCCACGATCACAGCCGCAATGTGTGTATGCTCTTTTTCAATCAATTGTTGCATGGCGTCAAAGCATTCCAGCTGACAGCCGGTTTCCCGGGCATCAAACGTAAATTCGCTTTGACGATGTGGACAGGCCCGGCAATTTGGTGAGGGTGATTGAAAGGATTTGAAACGCAAGGGGGCATAAAGTTTATGGTACAGGGCGACACCGCCCACGCTCATGGCACCGGCGGTGTCGCCGTGATAGGCATTTTCCAGAAAAACAAACCGGGTTTTGTTTTTGTTTCCACGGTTTTGCCAATATTGAAATGCCATTTTGAGTGCCACTTCATTGCTGGTCGCGCCATTATCAGAGAAAAAGAAGCGGCGTAAGGCAGGGTTGAGCATGGCCTGGAGGCGATCAATCAATTCGGCGGCCGGGGGATGGGTTATCCCGGCGAACAATGTATGCGCCAGCTGGTTGAGCTGTTGTGAGATGCCTTGATTTAGGTAAGGATTGCCATGCCCATGCACATTGCACCACCACGAAGCAATGGTGTCATAATATTCAGTGCCATCGGCATCATAGAGTTTGACCCCCCGGCCGCTGACCATGACAATCGGATCACGGTCGGCATAATCTTTCATCTGGGTGTAAGGATGCCAGATATGCGCCCGATCCACAGCTAGGGTTTTCTCTTTGTCGTACATACTAAACTCCTAAAGCATTCAAAAATAGATATCACCACGGAGGCCACGGAGATCACGGAGAAAATCAAAAGTAAACCAGGGTTAAGAGCATATATATATAATTTTTGAAAAGTTTTTACCCCAATATTTTTTAGCTTTTATCCTTCTCCGTGAGCTCCGTGGCCTCCGTGGTAAAAATCTTCTAAGTAGTTGCGATTAAAAGTATTTTAGTTCTTTGATCAGGGCTTCATCTTCCTTTGTTTCCCGGCCCCGGGTGGTCAGGTACCCGCCGGTGAGCAGTCCGTTGGCACCAGCCAGCATGAGCAATCCCTGGAAATCTTTCATCCGTGTCTCCCGTCCAGCGGCAAATTTGATGGTTTTCATAGGATGGATTAGACGGAAGATCGCAAAGGTCTTGGCAATATCCGCAGCAGGGACCAGAGGTTGGTTTTCCAGCGCAGTCCCGGGAATCGGGATCAGGACATTGAGCGGGATTACATCCACATCCAGCTCTTTGAGTGCATAGCCCATGGCAATACGGTCTTCCATACTCTCGCCCAAGCCGATGATACCGCCCACGCAGGTTTTGATGTTGTGCTCAGCCAGCAAGCGGATGGTTTCCATCCGGGTTTCGATGGACTGGGTGGTGCTGACCAGCTCAGCATAGCGTTGGGGTACGACCTGGAGATTGATATTGTAATGCGCAATCCCAACCTTGGCCAGGGCAGCTGCGGTTTCAGCTGTTAGCGTTCCTAACGAGGCACAGACATTGAGCGTTGGATATTTTTCATGGATCGCCTGGATGGCATCAATGATTTTTTGGAATTCAGCATCTATTTTATGAAAACCTGTTCCACTGGTCACGATGCCAAAGCTTTTCGCATCATTTTCAAATGCCTGTTTTGCATCAGCCAGGATTTTATCCTGAGATGTCAGGGCATAGGTCTCAATTTCAGCTGTATGATGACTTGACTGAGCGCAAAATTTGCAGTCCTCGGCGCAAGCGCCTGATTTGGCATTCATGATGGTGCAAGCATGGAAATCAGCGGTGAATTTACCGCGTACTTTATTGGCCAGGGAGATCAGGTCGGGAATATCATCGGCAGTCAGCTTGGCCAAACGCATGGCCAGCTCACGGGGAAGCGCACGGGCATTTAAGACCTGGTAGGCTTCCAGAACATCGGGATTGATCTGTAAAGGGACTTCTGTCTCGAACATGGGCATTTTTAGACCTCAAGAGGATTGTTTACCGTAGGCAAGGAATAGGTTGACAATGATTGTACCGCGCTGATTCCCAAATGCAACAAAAAAACACGATTCACCACGGAGATCACGGAGCGCACGGAGAAACCCAAAAATCCAATAGGGTTAAAATCACAAAATTAATTTTATCACTAAAGCATTTAAAATTTTTACCCTAATATTTTTTAAGTTTTATCTTTTTCCGTGCGCTCCGTGATCTCCGTGGTGAATTGTGTTTTTTTTGAAAATAATATGCATGGAATTGGAGAAAAATCAGTCATACACGATAGAACCCTTTTCTGGCGGGAAGCGGTTTGGGGGCCGGGCGGTTGGGCCCCCGCTTTTTTTGACGCAGGAGTTGACAGGATATAATAAAAGTATATACTATTAGTATATACCAAGAATAACACCGTTAAATTGAATGCGGCGTAGGGGCGCGATTTATCGTGCTGGTGCGAACACGATGGACGTAAGTCCGTTGATGAAGCAAGTGGAAATATCGCCAAAGGCGAACATCTCTCGACAAAAATACCACGGGTGTAAACCCGTGGATTTTTATCGCGCCTGATTTAAAGAATTGAGGTAAACATCATGAGCAAGGCCATATCCTTAAAAGTCAATGAAAGCATTTTTCATGAGATCGAGATGCTGCGGAAAGAAAGCCATCTCAAGCGCAATACCTATATTAATATGGCGCTGGATTATTACAATCATCTCATGCGTCGTCGGGTCCTGAAGGGCCAATTGGCAGCAGAATCAGCCTTGGTCAGCGAGGAGTCCATGCAGGTCAATCGGGAATTGGCCGAGTTGGACGATGGCTTGAATTGACGCCGGCAGTTCCTATAAAAAAATGGCATGTCTATATTGCCAACCTCAATCCACGGCACAAGTCCGAACCTGGCAAGATCCGGCCCGTCGTGGTGATTCAGACCGATTTGATCAATACCGTGCATCCCTCCACCATTGTTTGCCCCTTAACCACCAATGTAAAAAAAAATGTCCAGTACCTGCGTGTGCATGTGAAGAAAAAAGAAGCCGGGCTTACCATTGCATCTGATGTGTTGGTAGATCAGATGCGGGCGATTGACAATACTCGCTTTCAAAAGAAACTGGGGAAATTGCATAAGGCAACCATGGCCAAGCTAAGTGAAGCCATTCGCGTTCTGCTGGATTGAAGCTGAAAAATTGCGAGGGGATACTCAAAATGAAATCATGTTTTGAGGGGAAGCTGGATCATAAACGTTGTTCCTTTTCCCGAACCGGTTTCAAACCGGATGGCTCCCTTGTGTTTTTCCACAATAATGGAATGGGATATTGCCAATCCCTGGCCGGTTCCCAGTCCGACTTTCTTGGTGGTGAAAAAAGGATCAAATAATTTATGCTGAATCTCAGGGGGGATGTCTTTGCCGGTATTGCTGATAAGAATTTCTGCATGATCATTGTTTGAAAGTGTGGCAATCGTAATTTTGCCTTTTACCTCCGGCTGCTCGCCGACAACTTCAGCAATGGCATGCGCGGCATTTATAATAATATTCAGTATTACTTGATTGATCTCGCCGGGCAGGCAGGATACCAGCGGCAGTTGGGGATCTAAGTGCGTTTCCAGTTCAGCCACATATTTCCACTCAGCGCGTGCGACGGTGACGGTGTTCATAATACCCTGGTTAATATCTGTAGGCGTCATATCTTGAGAAGAATCCGGATGAGAAAAACCCTTCATAGCGCGTACAATGGAAGATGTACGCTCTACTCCTTCCAGAGACTGTAATATGGCAGAAGGCATTTCTTTTAAAAGATATTCCAGATCAATATCTTCTGCGATTTGCCTGATTTTTGTGATTTGTTCCGAAGAGAGTGACTTATTTTTGGATGAGTCTATACAGTGCCTGACTTCCTCCAGCAATCTAAAAAGATATCCAAATGAATCCTGAAGAAAGCGAAGATTATCACCTACATACTGAATAGGAGTATTAAGTTCATGGGCAATACCGGCGGATAATTGTCCGATGGATTCCAGTTTTTGAGCTTGCAGGAGCTGGGTTTCCAGCAATGCACGTTCTGTTATATCGGTGCCAACCAGAAGATATTTTGAAGTATCCGGTGTATCCGTTGGGATCAGGGTGATTAAAATATTCAGGATTCCATCTATTTTATCAGGGTGCTTAAAGTGAATATTTGAAATTTGTATTGGTTTGTCCCGAAGCAAAATATCCCGAAAGTTTTTAAGGACGTGAGTCCATTCCCAGGGAATTGCGCATTGGGTAAAAATTTGGCCAATGGCCTGGGATGCCGGAATGCTCAATAATTTTTCCGCAGCCGGGTTCCAGTGACGGATCCGTCCATTCTCATCCATACTGATGAGGATCAGGGGATTCGCGGAAAACAACTGTTCAATTTGGGTAGTTGCATTCAGCAGTTTGGCTTCTTTCTGTTTGCGTTCAGTGACATCCCGGTCTATACCGTGATAACCATAGTGCTTTCCATTCTGGTCAAAGAGAGGACTTCCGCTGGTTTCGAGGAAAACCGGATGACCATCTTTGTGCAGATGCGTATTTTCAAGAAATTTAAACGCTTTCTGCGAAGCGGCAATAGTGCCAAAAAGTCCGGAGACACGTTCATCTTCTTCAGGCATCATATAGTCAAAGGGTGTTTTGCCCAGCATTTCTTCGGGTGTATAACCCAATATTTCGTGTACTCTTGGGCTAATATAAGTATAAACGCCTTTTTCATTCATCTCCCATATCCAATCGCTGGATGTTTCGACTATATTCCTGAGTTTAACTTCACTCTGGTGTAAAGTGCTTTCCACCAGTTTGCGCTCTGTTATTTCATGGTTCTGAACATCAATTGCATATTGCAGCCTACGGTTAATCCGGGATACATAAACAGCCACCGCAAAGGCAACCAGTAAAAAAATTACACCAAACATAGGGACATGCCAGTAGCGTTTGAAAACATCCTGGAAAGAAAAAACACCGGCGGCTTTATAGGGCCCAAACCGAAGTATCTTCAGGCAGTCATGGATGGTTTGATAATTGAGGGGGACGGTCCAGCCATGGCAGTGGGCGGCCAGAGCGGCCGGACTATCCGGTGGGAGAGTAAGTAAGGCCACGGCCACTTTTTTTGAGAGAGTCTCTGAAACATGCTGCAATTTTGCCAGCGGCCATTCCGGATAGTAGCGGGTGGAATGCAGAATAGGCAGATTCACACTGTGAGGATGCTCCCCGGGTAAGCGGATCACATGGAATTCATCCAAACGGATTTTACCTTCATTTGCTAGGTGTTCCAGCGTGTCGGAGCGGACCATGCCGACATCTACCTCACCGTTTTTTACCGCCTCAACCACCCGGTCGTGCGTGTGACCGTAACATAAGACTGAGGAATTTTTATGTAAATCAATACCCGCTTCTTTCAATTCGCGGCAGACTGTGAGATATCCGCCAAAGGACATTTCGGAAACCGCCATGAAAGATTTATGCTTAAAATCAGCCAGGACCCGGATGTCCTTGCGGTCGGACCGGGTGAATATCACTCCGGCAAAAGAAGTGACGGCGATGTTTCCTACAAGATTTTTTAAAGTTACCAGCCGGGTTACGCCATGATTTATTTCCAGATCCACATATTGCGCGGGATTCGTCAGAATGAAATCTACGGCGTCTGCACTCACCGCAGGTTTTACATGTTTGAAATCCAGGGGTGAAATAGTGAATGTGTGATCAGGGATTTGTTGAGTTAAATAATCAGCCGTGGCCTGCCATTTTTTCAGGCACTTTTCCGTCCCCCGACTAGCCAGGACACCGAGTTTAATCTGATCAGCACTGGCTGTGATTGGATTCAAAAGGATTAGGATCAAAAGCAAGGCAAAAAACACCAGGATATTTTGGCTGAACCTGGATAATAATGCTTGGCCCATTGTGACACCTCTTCAGGAAAGACGTTACATAATGCTCTTTACTTTAGTAATTATCGGCATATTTTGAACAGCATTAAGTTTTCTGAATACAATTAATTCTTGACAACCAAATAAGACTATGCTAATAATGTTATATGGATAAAATATCTTCAATACCACATGATCTACAAATAGTGTACAGAATGGAAAGCCTGTGTAAAGCCCTGGGAGATGCTACTCGATTAAAAATCATTAAAATCCTGGCTTCGCACAAGGATTACCGGCCGTGCGTGAATGATCTGGCCAAAAATTTGAATATCACCCAGCCGGCTGCTTCTCAGCATTTAAAAATATTAAAGAACGTCGGATTAATTACATCTAAGCGGGAAGGATACAGGGTTTTTCATTCTATAAATATTGAAACAATGCGGGAATGTAAAAATATATTTAATACTATGGAAAAACTCGCTTTCGAGCAGTGCGAGGAGTTTGATAAAAAACATGGAATAAAGTAGAACATTTTTTTTAATTATCTTTATAAGATGTTGCGCATAATATGATTTAAAGGAAGGTGTTATCATGGAAAAAATTATTCGTTTTTTTATTCAAAGACCACGAGTGGTATATTTAATCTCCATCATGATTATAGTTGCCGGCGTAATTAGTCTGAGCACTATGCAGCGTCAATCTCTGCCTGAGGTTGAAATGCAGGAAATGAACGTGCAAACCATTTATCCTGCTGCTTCGGCAGAGGATGTTGAGATCAATGTAACCATACCCATAGAAGATAAACTCCTGGAGTTAGACGGCATTGAAAGCATTCGCTCGGTATCCATGGAAAGTTATTCCCTGATTCGGGTAGTGATTGACAGTGATGCTAAGGATCCGGATGAAATTAAACAGGATGTACGCCGCACTGTGGATCAGGTAACGGATTTACCCGGGGAAATCAAGGAAAAAACTAAAGTGTATGAAATAAAAACTTCCTTGCGGCCTATAACTATTCTTGGAATATCCAGTACAAAATTTACGGAAAAGGAGCTGCAAACAGTCGTTAAAACTCTGGCCAGAGAAATAAAAGAATTGCCCGGAGTGGCCCAGGTTGAAAAAATCGGAGATCGTGACCGCGAAATCAGTGTGCAGGTAATACCGGAAAAACTAAAGAAATATTATCTTTCCCTTCCGGATATTGTGCAGGCAATTAAAAACCGTAATATTCGCTTAACCGGAGGAACTCTGGAAACCTTTATTCATGAATCAAGTGTGCTGACCCTGGCAAAATTTACCTCTCCTGAAGACATCGGCGATGTTATTATTCGTTCTAATTTTGATGGAGAACGAATTTTATTAAAGGATGTGGCCTTTATTCAGGATGATCTGGAAAAAACACAATTTCAGATGAATGTTAACGGCGTGCCCGGCATAGGGCTGAAAATACTGAAAGAATCGTCAGCTGATGCCATTCGTACTGTGCAGAAGATACGGCAATACATAAAGCATACTGAAAAAGCCTACCCCGGAGAAATAGACATTGAAATCGGCAGAGATGACACCCTGGTGACCAAAAACCGGCTGGATATGCTGAAAAAAAACGCCCTTATGGGGTTTGTGCTGGTGATTGCGGTTTTAATAATGTTTTTAAATTTGAGAATAGCTTTCTGGACTGCTATGGGCATACCGGTTGCTATGGCAATAGGTGTTATTGTTCATGTTTTATTTCAGGGCACATTGGATTCAATAGCACTCACGGTTTATATCATGTTATTGGGTATGCTGGCAGATGACGCTATTGTGGTGGCTGAAAACATCCATCGCCACCGGGAAGACGGGAAGACGGTAATGGCCGCAGCAATTGCCGGTGTGAAAGAAGTTGCAGCTCCCATTACCGCCACTATTTGCACCACAGTAGTAGCGTTCCTTCCATTGCTGGCTATGGGTGGAAAACTGGGCAAGTTTATCTCTATTATTCCGATTATTGTGGCCGGAACTTTATTAGGTTCTTTAGTTGAATCATTTTTTCTTCTGCCCAGCCATTTGTCAGAAGGCAAACCATCTTCCCGCAAATCCCGCGCTGCTTTAATTGATCCTCTTTTTATTAAATTCAAAAAAATATACCAAGGTCTTTTAAGCCGGGCTTTGCAACGGCCATATCTGGTTTTGCTGCTGGCGATTTTGCTGCTGGGTGGTTCTGTTATTCTGGTTAAAAAGCATATAGGCTTTGTTCTTTTTCCTCAGGAGAGCTCCGAAGAAGTGCTGATTCACCTGGAAACCGAACGCGGTAATTCATTAAAAGCCAATGCCAAAAAGATCGAACAAATTGAAAAAGCCCTGGCAGCACTGCCTTCGGGAGAAGTCAGTTATTTTGAGACCTGGATCGGCAAAGATTTTAGCCGCGGTGCCCATGAAATTCGAGGTGATAATCTGGCTACCATTCAATTAGGCTTGACGCCTTTTGGCAACCGTCAGCGGACGATCCTGGAAATCGTGGATGAATTGCGGCAAAAAAGCAGCCACTGGCAGGGTTTTAAGGGCGTCAATTTCGAGATTTCAAGCGGCGGACCGCCGGTAGGACGTCCGGTGGAAATTAATCTGGTGGGCGAGGATTTGCAATTAATCCGGCAAGCCGGCCAGGAGGTTTTAGCCTATTTGCAAACCCTGCCGGAAGTTTGTGATCCCTATACTGATTTAAAATTTACCAAAGATGAAGAAGTCATTAGCCTGGATTATGCAAAATTAGCGCGTATGGGAATAAGCGTAGCAGCAGTGGCAAATACCATACGTTTAGCTCTGGAAGGAGAAGTGGTAAGCGATGTTTGCTTTCAGCAGGAAGAAGTGGATATTCGTGTGCAAATGGATGAAAAAAGCCGTAAGCATAAAAATACAATTATGGATTTAAGCGTGAGAAATTCACAGGGCAAACTTATTTCTTTAGGTCAGTTTATACGCACAAAGCAGCAGCCTGCCTTGCAGGGTATCAGACATTATAACGGCCGGCGGGTAGTGTGCATTGCAGCGGATGTTGATACTAAAACAACCAATTCCGAGAAAGTGACTGAAAAAATAAAACAAAAATTCCCACAGTATTTGCAAAAACACTCTCCCATTCAATTATTGGTCAGCGGTGAAGCAGTAGAATCCGGGCAGGCGAAAAAAAGAATAATAAGATCCGGAATTATTGCTGTACTGGCGATTTATTTTATTTTAGTGCTGCTGTTTAATTCGCTGCTGCAGCCTTTGATCGCGTTATGCGCTGTTCCTTTTGGGGTAATCGGCGTTATTTTAGCTTTTTGGGTACATGGTATTACTTTAAGTTTTCTGGCATTAGTGGGAATTTTAGGTATGAGCGGCGTGGTTGTTAATGATTCCTTGATTATGTTAAGTTTTATTAATCATTCAATCCAGACAGCAAAAAATGGAATTATTGATTTAAAAAAATTAATTATAGATGCGGCGCAGACCCGTTTACGTCCGATTATATTAACTACCCTAACCACCACTGCGGGTTTATTTCCAGTTGCCTATGGTTTAAGCGGACATGATCCTTTTGTGGCACCTATGGTAATGGCAATGTTTTGGGGTTTGATATTTGGCACAATTCTGACTTTAGTGCTGGTGCCGGTATTTTATACTATATGGCTGGATGTGACAGGTAAGTTCCGTAAAAACAACCATGCCATATAGGAATGTCAAAAATAACATGAAGAAAGGCATTATCTGTCATTCTGATCGAAGAGAAGAATCTAAAAAAGATCCTTCGTGTACACTCAGGATGACAAAACAATTTTGACAATACCAGGCCATTAAAAAGGAGGAAATATGAAAAAACCACTAAGTTTTTATACGCTATTAAGTATAACTTGCTTGTTTATGAGTAGTAATGTACAGGCTGCTTCCGGTTATTCGAATTATCTGGAAATAAGCTGCCGGGATTTTATTCAACAAACCATTCAAAATGATCCTCAATTTAAACACGACTTACAGACCTACCTTAAAGTTAAGTATCGTAAATTGAGCGTATCTGCCATAGCGGCCTGGACTTTCACAGCCCAGGCTGGAATAGTTTATAATGAATCAATATCCGGTTCCTTCATGGAACCGGATAAAGTAGATGCCGCAGCCTATAATATAAGCCTGCAAAAGTTGTTTCCAGGAAGTGGAACCAGCGTCCGCTTGTCACATGACAATACTCTTTCCGAGTTGGAATTTGTAGAAAGTGGCAATGCCAATATGTTTGCTGATATGTTTCAGCAGTCGGAAGAAACCAGTACACCGTCTTTTACCTTACAGATTATTCAGCCTTTATTGAAAAACTCGTTTGGCTTGGCTGACCGCTATCCTTTGGAAAGCGCTGCCCTGCAAAAGCAGGCTGCCTGGTTGGATGTTCAGGAAGCGTGGGAAAATCGTTTACAGGCTTTATTGACGATTTATCTGGATTGGGTTGATGCCTATGAAAATATGTCGGCAATGGAAGAGATTATGAAAGAATTAAAACAACTGGAAAATTTGGTGCAGCGTAAAGTAAAAACCGGAATGGCGGAAAGAGCGGATTGGTTAAAAACCAAGGATAATATTTTGCGCTCTGAAAAACAACTGTTGCAGGCAACTATGAATTTCAAAAACATGGGTATGCAAATTAATGTTTTGCGACAAGCGCCGGAGACAATCCTCCCGGCTTTGCCGAAAATCAAACCGCAATTTATAAATAACAACGCCGGTTTTTCAACTTCCGCGCTTAATACTGCCAACCTTCGGATATCCCAACTGCGCATAATAGAAAAACTAAACCTAATCGAGCGGCAATTAATTAAAAAAAACACTATTGCCAAAAATGCCCGCCTTCCCCAGTTGGATATAATTGGTAGTTTAAGCCTCAAGGGCCAAACCGGGAATCTCAGGGGCGGATATGATGATATTAATGAGAATGATTATTCGGTATTTCTAAAAGCCGGTTATCCTTTAGGCCCTAAGGCCAATGCGGATGTTCTGATAATCGCGAGCGAACAGGAGGAAATTAATCAATCCTTGCGCGCAGCAAAACAAACCTTAAGCCTGGGCTTGCTGCAAACCGGAGAAAACATCCGGGACCTGGACTTAATGCTGGAAGTTATGCAGCAGCAATATACTTTTGCTGAAGAAAAAATGAACATTGACAGAAGTAATTATAAGATGGGACGTCTGGATACGTATTATTTAATTGATTCGCGAAATTCTTTAACCACTATTCGTTTGCAGCTTATCCAGAGCCGGATTCATCTATCTAAATTGAAATTATCTTATATGGCGATCAGGGATTTGCTTTTACCACAATATCCGGACTTATGTCAAAAACTTTTGCCATAGGCATATTAAGGAGCAAAGCGATATGAAAAATAAATTATTCCCGTTAGGGTTACTATTATTACTTGTGCTGCCTTCGGGCATACTGGCAACAGAAGTATCTTCGCAGGCTGATAAAGTGAAGACAAAGTCGGACTGGACATTTATGCCGATATTCTTCAGCAAGCCGGAAACGGGTTTTGGCACCGGCGCTATGGTAATTCATTGTCAGCAACCGTTTCCTGAAATCGAAAATCACAAACCGGATGTCACTCAATTAATGGCGAATTATACGGTTAATGCGCAAGGTAAAATAAAATTTATGCTCAATAAAAGTATGGGACAAAACAGCATAGTGTTAACTGAGATCAGTTATAGCCATTTTCCAGGTAATTTTTATGGCATAGGACCAAATACTTTAAGCCAAAATGAGGAAAATTATATTCAAAATGAAATATTACTTGCCGGATCATTTTTACAGCAAATCTCTAAAAATATATTTTTTGGTCCGGGCCTGAGGATTATAGACTATGAGGCGCAGGATAAAAAAACCAATGGAATTTTAGCTGCGGAAAATGTGCTAGGGAGCGAGGGTATAAGGGTTTTAGGTTTGGAATTGCAGGGGATCTGGGATATGCGGGATAGTATTTTTTACCCGTATAAGGGCTGGCTATTGGAGATTAAAACCACTTTATATTCTAAAATCATTGGCAGCGAATCGGATTTTTATAGATTTGATTTTAATTATAGCCGGTTTCACGAAATATTTAAACAGAATATTATAGCCTGGCAAATAATGTTTACTACCACCGGGGGTGATGTTCCGTTCCAGCTAATGCCGCACCTGGGCGGGCCTCACATGATGCGCGGCTTTTATCAGGGCAGATTTATTGACAGACATTATTTGGCTCTGCAAACAGAGTATCGTTTCCCCATATACTGGCGGTTTAAAGGAAATGTTTTTGCGGGTTTAGGACAAGTCGCTTCTGAAATGCGAGGAATTTCCACTGATAAATTTAAAATAGCTTATGGCGCTGGTTTGCGGTTTGTTTTAAATGAAGAAAGAAATATTAATTTGCGCGCTGATTTTGCTTTGAATAGTTATCCGGATGAGAAAAATTTTATGTTTTATATAATAATCAAGGAGGCCTTTTAATGAAAACAACCCTTGTTTTATTAAGTTTTAGCTGTATTCTTGGAATAAATTCACTGGGAGCGGCCGCGGGAATGGAAAAAAGCGAGATGAGAATTTATCAGGAAAAAACCGAAGGGAAAATAGTCGACAAAACATATTATACAGAGCAAAACAACGAAGGTTATTTATGGAAAATATTAAATCCTAAGGGGCAGATGACTATTCAGGTTACGCATGATTATCAAACTGTTAATGTTCTTTACCAATTAGCCGGTCAAACCAACCGGAGTTCAATGCAACGCCGGGAAAATAAAATTGTTTTTTTAGAAAAAGCCGGTGATAAAGTAATTCGGAAAAAGGAAATATCCATAGAAAATCCTGTTTGGTACAGCAGTTTTATGCAGCTGCGGGCATTTGTTTTGTCGGAAGCTACCAGGCAGGAATTTTTTAAAGAGAGTATTAAGAAATGGAAAATGATGAAGTTGGTCGCTATAAAGGAAAAAAAAGAAAAAATAATGCTGGCTGAAAATGAATATGCAACCCTAAAAGTAAAAGTTACTTTTAGGGATTACCGCGCGCTTTTCTGGTCCTGCTATTTATGGTTTCGGGAAAGCGACGGGATATTAATCAAATCCAGTGAGATTCGCGGCAAACCGGGAACGCCGGAGACCACGGTGGAATTAATAAAGGAATAAAACCTAAACTGTTACATAAACCGCAAGTAGAGTTGGAATGTTTGGCGGAATGTAAAGTACATCGGAAAACAATGTTTAACAAAAACACTACAGGCTCACGCCTGTGGTATTTTTGTTAAACGGGCAATCTGATTCCCGCCACTGGAGTTTCCCGGAAAATAGTGAAAAAAAACAGGATCCCGGTTTGGGAACCAGGACCCTGTCAATCGCTTCGGCCAAATGGTGTGTCGTAAGGAACTCCCGCTGGTCGTTTTGCGAGGTTAATAATAATTATTTTGTTTTTTGTTGTGCAGCAGCCTTCTTTTTGGCAGCGGCTTTTAATTTATCATTGGCAAAAATGGCGATTTCCACCCGCCGGTTTTGCTGCTTGCCGTAGTCGGAGGCGTTGTCTGCGACCGGCTGGCCTTCGCCATATCCCATGGGGGTGCAACGCTGGGGGATGACGCCGGAACTTTTTAATTTATTGGAAACAGCATTGGCCCGTTTTTCGGAGAGCGTCTGGTTGTATTCTTCACTGCCGTCACTGTCGGTATGTCCTTCGATGAGTATATTGGTGTCCGGATATTTGTTCAGGGTCACTGCCAGCTTGGCCAGATTTTGGTTGGCGGCAGACTGTAGGTTTGATGCATTCACAGCAAAGAGCAGACCGGAGTCGAATGTGATTTTAATACCTTCACCCACACGTTCGATTTTAGCGCCCTCAATATCTTTTTGTAATTCAGCGGCTTGCTTGTCCATTTGATTGCCAATGAGCGCGCCGGCGGTACCGCCAACTGCTGCACCGATAATGGCACCCAGTGCGGTTGCTTTATCATCGCCAAGTTGATTGCCAATGATGGCACCAATGGCCCCGCCGCCGACTGCACCGATTGCTCCACCGCCAAGGGTGGCGCAGCCTGAAGCTGCGGCAATCGCGATTACCAAAATTAAAAACCCGATCGTTTTTCTGTTTTTGTACATGTGTTCACCTCGCTGTTTTTATTTTTGTGGAATGAGTTGTCGTTGAGCACAGATCATACCGAACCACAAGTCATTCAGCAAGGGGGAAATTTGATTTTTTTTTAGAAAAGAAAATTCCAGGTTGCGATGCCGGCTCTGTTATTCAATAGCGCGGCGGGATGCTCCAACGGCTCGATCATGCCCGCTGATTAACCTGCGCAACGGTATCTTTGAGCAGTTTGATCTCTGCTTTGGTATACGCACTATACATCACACTGAAAACGCTGTTGTTGGTCAGGAGGGGATCAAGTTCTTCCGGAATGATTTTTTTCCGGATGAGTTCATCCCACAAGGGGGTGCCGGGAATGGGAGAAAATTCGCAGAGGTGGATGCGGACATTGAGTTTTTCTAAAAAAGCGATGCTCTCCATGACTTCTTTGGCCGGTTGACCGGGCAAGCCATACATGATATAGACGCCGATCTCTTTTTTCGTAAAACCGGCTTTTTTGAGATTCTGTACTGCTTTTTTAAATTCTGCGTTCATAACCTTGCCGCCGGTTTTACTCTGGCGCGAGGCATTGATGGTCTCCAGGCTGAGACGCACGGTCTTGAATCCTGAGTCAAACATCAATTGCGCGGTTTTGGCATCGATGAACCGGGCATGCAATCCATTGGGGGTATGGAAACGTACTGCGAGCTTGGTATCAATCACTGCCTGCAAGATGGGCTGGATATGTTTTTCGGGTTTGTGCAGCAATGCATCGTCATAAAAAGCAAAATCAAGGACACCCATGGCTGCCTGATCAAAAATCGCCTGGGTGATTTCCTTGGGTTTTTTCTGAGAAAAATGCGGATGCAAAATGGGACAAGCGCAATAGGCACAGGTGTAAGGACAACCCTCGGAGGTGAGCAGGGGCGCGTATTTAGGTTTTTTATAAAAACCCAGGTTGTAAAAGGGCAGGGTGTCGCGGGTTTGATGGATGGCAATACCCTGATCATGCAGTACCTGGATGAGCGTCTCATCAACCGGGCCCAGATAAACCGCATCGGCTTGGGAATGGACCATGGCATGGGCGGGAAAAAGCTGGGGGTAGATGCCGCCCAAAATGATGGGTGTTTTGGGAAAGTGTTTCCGGCATGCGCCAATAACCTCAAATACACCCGGATACCAGTACGCCATCATGCTGGTGATAAAAATGGCATCAAGGTTCTTTTGCGTTTTTAACTTGTTCGTGAAAGCCGGCGGGGTGATGCCGTACCGTGCATAGGTGCGCGGGAAATTTTTGAGTACAGCCGGTTTGGTAAGCACGGTGCGCGGGAATTGTCCCATATGAAACGGGGGTTTGACCGGTGTGTCCAAACAGTCAATCAAAGATAAGTCGACATTGTAGGCGGATAAAAATTCAGCGGTCTGGAGCAGACCCAAAGGACGAATCCACATATTCAGCGCTGCGAAATCATGAATCCAAGGATTGATCAATAAAATGTGTTTGTTCATAAAATTAATACCACCTGAAGATTTTTTGACTGACCAGCAGGCAGAGTGTACCTGTGGCAGTCAGGGCAAGCGAAGGCAAAATAATTTCCGGGATGCCGGCACCTTCGATAAACACCCGGCGCGTGGCATCTGCCAGCATGGTGAGCGGCAGCATTTCGATCACCGGAATGGCCCATTCCGGGAAAGTTTTATAACTGAAAAATATTCCTGACAAAATCATCATGGGCAAGGTCACAGCATTGATCAACCCATTGCCCACTTGCGCATTTTTAGCACGCGAGGCAGTGAGTACGGCAATTCCGGCAAATGCAAAATTGCCGCAAAGAAAAAGCAGGAAAAGCGCCAAGAGACTCCCCTCAATCCGTATTTTGAAGGCCAGCATGGCAAATAAGAGCAAGACACTGATTTCAATGGCGCTTAGGAGCAGGCGCGAAATAAGATAGGAAAGTAGATACGTGTAGCGATTCATGGGTGTGGCCACCATACGGCGCAGCATTTTTTTTATCCGGCGGTCAATCAGGCTCCAGCCGATGGCCCACATGCAGGATTGCAGAATGCCAAATGCGATCAGGCCGGGAATGAGGAAGTCAATATAGCGTGATCCGATGGCTTTTAAGTGTTTGGTGCGGTGTGATAGGGGTTTTACTCCGGAGTTGTCCGCTTTTTCCAGCAGATGGTACATCAGCCGGGCATCGGATTTTTGCGGATCAAATGAATAGACGCGTGACTGGGTCTCGCGGTCATATCGGATGAAGAGTAGAATGTCACCGCGTTTGATGCCGGTCAGGGCATCATCAAAGGAGGTATAGTGTTTAAAGACGATGGGCGGCAAGGTGTCGGTTTGTTCGGGGGCCGTTTTTTTATTCTTGTCCGTTTTTTTGATTATGTCCATCCAGGTTTGGAAAGGCGCGGGTGTTTCGCTGTTGGCAGAGATAATGACGCCGATGTGTTGAGGCGTTATGTCTTTGCGCACAAACGCCAACCCCAGGATGAGGGCCAGGATAATCGGGAAGCCCATGGTCCAAAAAAGAATTTCCGGTTCACGGAAAAATTCCCGAAAATGCATGGCCAGCAGATTGGCAAGCGGGCTATTCTTCATCCAGCCGCTTCCCGGTTAACTGGATGAAAAGATCATCCAGCGTTTTTTTGCGCGAGGTAAGGCTTAAAAGATCAAGGGATTTTTTTTTGACTGTCGCAAAAAAAACCGGTAAAAAATCGGCGGCATTGTTCACTTCAAGTGTTCCTTGCAAGGCGGCATCATTCCAGTTGGATTTGAGTACGCCTTTAAGTTTGGATAAGGCCGCGGGGTTTTGATTGGGAGCCAGAGAAAATTCAATCACCTCGCTGTTGCCGTGATGGGCCAGCAATTCTTTGAGTGTGCCCTGGGTCAGGATGCGTCCTTTGTGGATAATGAAAATGCGGTCACACAGCGACTCGGCTTCTTCCATGTAGTGCGTAGTCAGCACCAGGGTGGTGCAGCGTTTTTTTAGTTCGCGTAGAATACCCCACATTTCGCGCCGCGCATGCGGGTCCAATCCGATGGTCGGTTCATCTAAAATGAGGACCTCCGGCTGGTTGATGATGGCAATGCCCAATGCCAATTTTTGTTTCTGCCCGCCGGAGCAGGTCTCGACAATGCTGTTTTGTTTTTCCTGCAAGCCCAGCAGGTTGAGAATGCCACGGGAGATGTTCTTGTCTTTGCCGTAAAAACTGGCAAAAAGATTCAACGTTTCCAGCACAGTAAGCTTGTCAATCAGCCGGGTTTCCTGTAAAGCAATACCCAGGCGTTCACGCAAAAAACGCTCGTGTTTGGCCCACGCTTTGTTCAAGACCATGATTTTACCGGTATCGGGTTTTTGCAATCCTTCGATCATCTCCACCAAGGTGGTCTTGCCTGCACCATTGGGGCCGAGTACGGCGACATATTCCCCGCGCTGGATATCAAGTGAGATGTCATTGACGGCATGGACGCTCTTGAATTTCTTATGAACATTACGTAGGGAGATGGTGGTGTCAGTTGTACAAGTGGTCATGGTTGCTTACATCTTTCTTTAAACAGTAGGATCAACAGATTATATTGAATAATGATGAAAAAGCAAAGGTATAAAAGCAGAAAACAAAAGCATGCACCACAGAGAGCACCCTGCTTTTTGATATTAAATCATCAGAATCGTAGGACCGGCGGAGAATACGGAGGGGAAAAAGTCAAATCATTATTTTAAAAAACAATTATTTTTTCCAGTTAGTTTAATCTTTGTAATTTTTTTTAGTTTTTCACCGTGAGCTTCGTGTTCTTTGTGGTGAATTGATGCTATTTTTAAAAAATAACCTTCAATATTCCACATTTCTTCTATATAATAAGTAAAAATCCTCCTGCAGTTTTGGAGGTTTTTTTGCATTCACAAAGGAGATTTTGGTGACACCAGGTATGCGGAAAAGAAAGCCCGTACGTAAAAATCGCTATCAAAAACAGAACCTCGCCGCGCGCGGCAGAAATCATGATGCAGATGATGATTTTATGGCTGTGGCCGACATCCCGGCGTGGCGTTCTTTGATACGGTTTGCTATTTTAGGTCTTATGGTGGCCGGTGCGATTTATCTTACTGCGATTTCCATTAATGTTTTGATCTTGGGAACAGATGATGTGGACTATGCCAAGCACACTGATACCATTATGCTGGTCCACTGGCGTCCTTTGCCGAGACGGCTGGCCCTGCTCTCTGTTCCGCGTGATACATTGATCAAGATGCCCAAGCGCGGGCCCATGAAGATCAATGCGGTCTATGCCTATGGCAATGCGCTTGGCACCCGTGAGTATGCCTTGGCCATGACCCGGGCCGCTATCGAGACGCTTTTGGGCCTGAAGATTCATTATGTTGTTCATGTGCGTTACTCGAATTTTATTCATCTGGTGGATGCGATCGGCGGTATCCCGCTCTATGTTGAAAAAAAGATGCGTTATACGGATCAGGCTGGTGGCGTGAATATCAATCTGGAGCCGGGTTACCAGTTGCTTGATGGCCGCCAGTGTTTGAATTATGTGCGCTTCCGGCATGACCGGGAAGGGGATATTGGCAGAATTCGGCGGCAGCAAAAATTTGTTAAAGCTTTTGTTTCACAACTGGTGCGTTTTACCAAAGTGCCGCGCACCATCAACGCCTTTGTTGCGTTTTTCAAGCAAGTCGAGACCAATATGAGCATGCCGGCAGCGCTCTTTTTGGCCGTGGAGATCAAGGGGATTGCGCAGGGGTCCTGGCGTCAGGCGATTTTGCCGGGTGAGGGCGTGTATATTAAAGGGAAGTCGTTTTGGAAGCCCGATTTGCCGCGATTGCGCAAGGTTGTGGCTGACTTGGGCAAACCGCCGCGCAAAATTACCCAAGCAGTCAAATCGAATAAAAAAAATAAAAAGCAGCCTGTAGATGAGACGGTTGTTATTGTACTTGAACCAACACCCAAACCGACATTGAAACCCACGCCTGAAAAAGTGTTGGGCCCATTGCCCAGAGGCAAACAACCGCTGATACGGGTGCTTAATGGTTGTGGCGTGCCGGGTGTGGCCGGCCGTATTACCCAGCGTCTCATGGAATCCAATATACAGGTTAAAGAGGAAAATACAACCAATGCCCCATCGTTTGATTTTCCTTATACGATTATAAAAAGCAAGCCGAATCACTTGCCCTGGGCTGAGAGAATTGCTACAATCCTGGGTCTGGATGAGGGCCGTGTTCAGGTCATTCCCAAGAATGTCAATTATCCGACCGTGACGATTGTGATCGGTGGGGATTATCAGGAATTGATCAAATAGTATCTATAGCCACTATTGAAAAAATAATTTTATAGGGGCACGATTAATCGTGCCCTGATTGATGAATGAATATGAACCGGAAAGATGAAGGAGTTGTAAACCTGTGTATTTAAAAAACCGTGTTCACACCTTAATGAAAGAAGAAATTGCAGTACTTGAGTCGGAAGGTTTTTTGCCGCAGGAGAGTACACGCGCACTTGAGATTGAGCGGCCGGCGCAGACGACACATGGCGATTTTTCCACCAATCTCGCGATGAAATTGGCCAAGTCGGTTCGCAAGCCGCCGCGTGTTATTGCTGAGGCATTGGTGGGGAAATTAAGTGCACACCAGGATTTTTTTGCCGAGGTTACGATTGCCGGTCCGGGATTTGTTAATTTCCGCTTACATCCGGAGTGCCTGCTGGAAGAGGCGCATGCCATCCGCGAACGGGGCCAAGCGTACGGGACATCTGATCTGGGGAAGGGCCGCAAGTTGCTGCTGGAATTTGTATCTGCCAATCCGACCGGGCCGCTTAATATTGTGTCCGCCCGGGCGGCGGCAGTGGGTGATGCTCTGGCCGCAATTCTGATCAGTCAGGGTGTCGTGACTTCCAAGGAATATTATGTCAATGATGCAGGCCGTCAGGCCCGTTTGCTGGGGCATTCCATGTATGCGCGTTGGAAACAAGCACAGGGAGAAAATTATCCCGTACCTGAGGGCGGCTATGAGAAAGATTATGTGGGCGAGGTTGCTCGGGCCAGTGCGGAAATCCAGGCCGCTGCGTTTGTAAAAGCTGATGAGGCAAGTGCGATTGAGCTGCATCGTAGTTTTGGCGTCCGTGAGATGGTGGGACGCCATCAGCAGAGCCTGCGTGACTACGGTGTTACGTTTGATACCTGGTACTCTGAAAAAAAATTGCACGATTCCGGTATGGTTGAGACGGCAATTGTTGAATTGAAGGAACGCGGTTTTGTTTATGAAAAAGAGGGAGCGCTGTGGTTTGCATCAACTAAATTTGGTGATGACAAAGACAGGGTACTGAAAAAAGCGGATGGCGACTGGGCTTATATTGCAGCAGATATTGCTTATCATCGTGATAAATTTGAACGCGGGTTTACCGAATTGATGGACCTGTGGGGACCGGATCATCATGGTTATATTGCGCGTATGCAGGCAGCCATGCAGGCCTTGGGGCATGACGCAGACGCTTTTCGTGTGCGGATTGTGCAGCAGGTGAATTTACTGGAAGGCGGCAAGGCGGTCTCGATGTCCAAGCGCGGAGAGGGGCGCTTGCTTGAAATGGATGATTTGATTAAGGATGTGGGACGCGATGTGGCACGCTTTTTTTTTCTCATGCGTTCTACGGATGCGCATCTGGATTTTGACCTGGATCTGGCGCGTAAACATAGTGATGACAATCCGGTTTATTATGTGCAGTATGCCTATGCCCGAATCTGCAGTATTTTGAAAAAAGCCGAAACAGAAGGCTTGCCGGTTCCGGCAGCGGATGAGAAAATATTGAAAAATTATTCGGCCCAGGAAGCGGAATTGGATCTGATCAGGGTGCTGAGCACTTATCCTGAAATTTTGGAAACCTGTTTTCGTAATTTAGAACCGCATGGTCTGACCTTTTATCTGCGTGATCTGGCAACTGCATTTCACCGTTTTTACACGTTTTGCCGCGTGGTGGATCTGGAAAACCGGGAACAATCCACCCGGCGTTTGGTCATGGTCGATGCAGCACGCATTATTTTTAAAAATGGACTGGCCCTTTTGGGGGTCAGTGCACCGGAGAGTATGTAGCGTCGTAATTGTCACAAGGAGTTTTGCATGCAGGGACGTGTTCGTTCGCAAAACGCATTCCAGATGTCTTCGGAACGCCCGACTGAAAAGCGGACCGAGGATGTGGTCCGTGATTTTTATCGTTTTGAATCACGACAGCGCAGAGTCCTGGTGATTGGTTCTGAGAAACAGCGTCCGGTGTCCGGTGTCGGCTGGTTGGATGAATGGCCTGATCTGGCGGATTATGATGTGGTTATTATCAATCTGAAAACGCTGGATCGGGTGACATTGGTCAAACTCTCACGTGTGGACAAGGAACGTCTGACACGTATGCGTGCCCAACTTTTTCAGCTTATGATGTCCAAGGGCGAGGTCTATTGCATTTTAGCCCCCTTTTTGGCATTTGGTTCTTACGTTTATTTCCCGGATGGTACGCTGGAACCGGAATGGTCCAATTTGAACTGGTCGCCGATTGGGTTTTCTTTTACTGAGATACGCGGGGAGACGGTTAAGCTTGAAGGCGAAGTAAAATTTGAGGAATATTTGCATCAGGTCTCAGGCTGGGACTGCTATCTCAATTCCACGGCCAGCTTGGGTTATGTAGAGGAGAGTCTTCGCAAAGAGGGGAAACTAGACCAGAGCGAGGAGCTTTTTTGGCAGAGCTTTCCTTTGGCCATGAATCGCTATGGGAAACCGCTGGCAGCTTCGCTTTGTTTTGGAGTTCGCCAGCAGGAAAATAAATATGGTGAACCGAAAATCCGTTTTATGTCGGATTTTCTCCACCTGCTGCCGCCGCCAACCAAAATTTCAGTGGAAGCGGGCATTGACCTGTTGATTGAGGAAGCCAAAGGGCTTCCGGCCAGAACGATTACACCGGACTGGGTGGATCTGTATCATGTGCCGGGGGAAGAACAAATTGAGGGCAAAATTGATGATGCTGCCAAACGGATTAAGGCGGCGGAACGGGAGCAGAAAAAACTTTTTCAAACGTATCGTGATCTGCAGCGCAGTAAATCATTGCTCTTTGAACATGGTGAAAATTTAAAACGCGCCACGGTTGATGTGCTGCAGCGCATGGGGTTTACCATCAAACCTTACCGGATGGCTGAGGGGATGATGGTTTTGCACACCCGGTTTGGAAATATGCTGATTGATGCCACCGGACGGTCCGGTCCGGCTGAACTGGAAGATTTACAAATGCTGCTTCGGCATGCGGTTTTCGCCCAGGAAGAGGATGGCCGGATATGGAAAGGTCTTTTGATTTTTAATCATTACCGGCTGGAAGACCCTTCTTGTGAGCGGCCTGCGGCCTTTTCTGCGGAGGTGGTTGCCCGGGCCCGCGAGATGCGTATCGGTCTGATGACTGCCGAAGGATTGTATGCCTCTTTTTGTAAAGTGAATAAGGGCTCCATGTTGCGCGAAGAATTTGAGGATCGTTTGCACCAATCCATGGGTATTATTCATTTGCCGGTGGTGGAACCGTTTCACAGCCAGCCTTCCCTGCGTTTTGCACCGCCCCGATTGAATATGGAGTGATCTGAGTTATTCCACACAAATCCAGGGATGAACAGAAGATTTTTTTGAACTGTTTTTTGAACGGAGGTTAGTATGAAAATTATAGTCAATGGTGAGGAAAAAAACGTTCAGAGCGGCACAACGGTGCAGACGTTTTTAGATATGCTGGACATTGAGGGTCGTACGGTGGTGGTGGAACGTAATGGGGAGATTCATGCGCACAGTGATTTTAGAACGCTTGAACTTTGCGTGGATGATCAATTGGAAATTGTGCGTTTTTTAGGAGGCGGTTGATATGGATGAATTGAAAATTGCCGACAAAACGTTTGCGTCGCGGCTTTTGGTGGGGACAGGTAAATTTGCATCTCCACAGATAATGCAGCAGGCGATTGCCGCCTCAGGTGCCGAGATTGTCACAGTGGCATTGCGACGGGTAGACTTGAAAAGTAAAGTCGATCCCACCTTGCAGGCGATTGATCGTGATAAATATTTATTATTGCCCAATACCTCCGGTGCGCGTGATGCCGAAGAAGCGGTCCGGGTGGCTAAATTGGCCAGGGCGCTAAGCGGCATTCAATGGATTAAACTTGAGGTTACACCCGATCCGCGTTACCTGCTGCCTGATCCGGTTGAGACGCTCAAGGCAGCTGAATGTTTAATCAAAGATGGATTTGTGGTCTTGCCGTATATCAATGCAGATCCGGTGCTGGCCAAACGCCTGGAAGAAGCCGGAACTGCCACGGTTATGCCGCTGGGTGCGCCCATCGGAACGAATAAAGGGATTAAGACCAAAGAAAATATTCAGATTATCATTGAACAAGCTAATGTGCCGGTAGTAGTGGATGCCGGACTGGGTGCGCCCTCACATGCAGCTGAAGCCATGGAGATGGGGGCGGATGCAGTGCTGGTCAATACGGCGCTGGCTGTGGCAGGTGATCCGGTCAGGATGGCGGAAGGATTTAAATTGGGTGTAACTGCCGGACGCATGGCCTATCTGGCCGGTATGGGTGCATCGCATGATACGGCACAAGCATCCAGTCCTCTGACCGGGTTTTTGGATAAATAATTTGTAGGGGCGCGGTGCCCGCGCCCAAAAAAGTCGAAAACGAAAAATATTCACCACGGAGAACACGGTGTACACGGAGAAGATCAAAAGCCAAATAGGGTTAAGAGCATAAAATCAATATATAAATAATCCTTTAGAAACTTTGCTCTAATCTTCTTTAGACTTTATCTTTCTCCGTGTGCGCCGTGTTCTCCGTGGTGAAAGCTTTTGATTTTTTTTTAAAAAGGAATGCTTCAATCATGAATACATTTGATATTGAACAACTGGAATCGCCCGAAGTATTGGCGGAAAAAATGGCGGCGGTGACCCATGAGGCGATCGAGGCGAGTTTGCGTAAATTGCGTTTGCATGAGACGGATTTGATCAATTTGCTCTCGCCTTTGGCAGACGATTATTTAGAGATCATGGCACACAGGGCCCATGCAATCACGGCCAAACGTTTCGGCCGTATTATGAAACTTTATGCGCCGCTGTATTTATCGAATGAGTGCAGCAATGCTTGCTGCTACTGTGGTTTTAATTGTAATCATACTATTTCCCGACGGACGCTCAAAATTGAAGAGGTGGTTCAGCAGGCGGACTATCTCGCACAGCGCGGTTTTCAGAATGTTTTACTGGTTTCCGGCGAGTCGCGTCAGCATGTGCCAATGGATTTTTTGGTTCAGTGTATCCAGCGGATTAAAGATTTGCTGCCTGAAATTTCGGTGGAGGTTTATCCGCTGGAGAAGGATGAATACCGCTATTTGGGCGAAGCAGGTTTGTATGGTTTGGCGATCTATCAGGAAACCTATTTTAAAAAGACCTATGCAGCGATGCATCCGGCAGGCCGTAAACAAGATTATGCTTACCGTTTGAAGACACCTGAACGGGGCGCGCGAGCCGGATTGCGCCAAATTGGGATCGGGGTTTTACTTGGACTGGCGGATTTTCGGGTTGATGGGTATTATTTGGCACAGCATGCCCGCTATCTTGAAAAATTTTACTGGCGTACGATTGTGGGTGTTTCCTTTCCCCGCATACGCCAGGCCCAAGGCGGGTTTCAACCACCCATGCCGGTGAGTGACCGTCAACTGGTCCAGTTGGTGACGGCTTTGCGCCTGTATTTGCCGGATGCGCCTTTCTCGCTTTCCACACGCGAGCCGGATGAATTGCGCCGCAATTTACTCCCGCTGGGGTTTACTCAGATGAGTGCCGAGAGTTGTACCGCACCGGGAGGATACGGTAATCCATCTTCCCAACTAGAGCAATTTCAAGTGGAAGACACGCGAAGCGCAAGTGTGATTGCGGATGAATTGGCGCAGCTGCATTTTGAACCGGTCTGGAAAGACTGGGATGAGTCGTTTGACCGTCATCCCGCGCAGGTTAAGTGAGTGTGGTGAACAGGCAGACCCGGTTGGAAAAATTTATGCAGATTGATCTCTATCCGGTTGTGACGGAAGCTTACTGCCTGGGGCGCAGCAGTCTATCGGTTTGCCGGGACGTGATTGCAGGCGGCGCAAAAATCATTCAGCTGCGGGAAAAAGATAAAGATAAAGCGGCATTGATCGCACTGGCGCAAGAAGTACGCGCATATACCCTGGCGGCGGATGTTTTGCTGATTATCAATGATTATGTTGATGTTGCCTTGGCAGTCGGTGCAGATGGTGTCCATTTGGGGCAGGAGGATATGCCGATCGCACAGGCCCGCGAGATGGCGCCCCAGCTGCTATTAGGTATTTCTACACATACTATTCAAGAAGCGATTACGGCAGAGCAGGCGGGTGCGGACTATATCAATATCGGTCCGGTGTTTGCCACCCGGACTAAGCAGTTGGTATTTTCAGCATTGGGACCTGAGCGGGTTCAGGAAATCTCCCGATTCGTCAGTATTCCTTTTACGGTCATGGGAGGTATTCATGAAAACAATATTGCTGAGGTTCTTAAGATAGGTGCACGTAAAATTGCCATGGTGACCGAGATTACACAGGCAGAAAATATTGTGGAAAAGGTTAAAACATTAAGAATAGACTTTGTGTGAGAGTAATTGTTTAAGGATATATTATATGTAAGAAAACCGCGATACCTTTTTTTATCGTGCCGGCGCGAACACAATGGGCAGCTTGCCCGGCGAATGCCGGGTGCCGGGTAAGCCTGTGGATTTTTATGCTTATTTTAATAGATTAGCCGTGAATTCCCCGGCGTTTAAACCGGATTAGAGCTGGGAAGTTGAACAAACAAAAAAAGTAAAATAATTCGATAAAAGTATTGCGTCGAAAATAAGCTTGTGCTATTATTCCCGGTTCAAGATAGAAAATTTGTGCAGAAAGACGGAGGTGCACGTAAACAATGAAAACCCCTTATGAAACAATGTTTTTGCTCCCGCCGACCATGAGCGCGGAACAAATTGATACTTTTGTTGCGCATGTTCAGGAAGTGATGGAAAAGAAGCATGGCGAAATCACAGCAATTGAAAAGATGGGTGTACGGAAAACCGCTTATCCGGTTAACAAATTAAACTCAGCGTATTATGTACTTTTGCAGTACAAGGGCAATGGCGAGACCATTCACGAGGTAGAGCGTACGCTGAAAAACAGCGATGAAGTATTCAAATATCTCTCAACCAAAGTTATCACCAAGCCTGCGGTGCTGAAACCGAGTAAGAAAAAAGCGGAAAAGCAAGCAGCGCCGGTCGTTGCCAAAGTAGAAGCGGCGCCCAAAAAGGAAGTCAATCCAGTGTCCCCGAGCACGGATGCCAAAGTAGCGGCACCGGTTGCAGGGAACGGCACACAGGAGTAAAACTGTGGCTAACTACAATCGTTCCTTACTAATGGGCAACTTGACGCGTGATCCGGAATTGCGTTACATTCCCAGCGGGTCGGCAGTTGCCAACCTGCGTTTGGCAGTCAACCGGACTTATAAAAACCAGAGCGGCGAGCTAAAAGAGGAAGTAACCTATGTTAACGTCGTGGTTTGGGGAAAACAAGCTGAAAATTGTGCTGAGTATCTTGCCAAAGGAAGCTCGGTATTTGTGGAAGGGCGCTTGCAGAGCCGTCAGTGGGAGACCGATGATGGTCAGAAACGTTCGGTATTGGAAGTGGTTGCCGACCGGGTACAATTTTTGGACCGCAAAAAGACCGGCGGCAGCGGTGACGGTGAAAGCAGACAGACCACTGGTGAAAGGAATGATGCTCGTCCGACGCATCAAGAGGTGAGTGCAGGTTCGGATGAGGATATTCCTTTTTAAATAGGATAGCTGCTGAATCCCCTGATGTTTGTTCAGGGGTGAAGCGGGACAGTAATTATGATTATTTTTAACTCATATTAATTTTCCCACCCGAATGGAGAAGGGGAAAGTCGGCATTTTTGTGATGACGATGCCGGTTGAGCGGGGAAGTTTAAATAGACGCTGATTAGGAGGATGTACCTTGGCTAGTAGAACATCAGGACCCCCCCGGGGAAGAGATTCAATGAGAAGAAGACGGCCGCATCGCAAGAGCTGTCGCTTCTGTGCGAATAAAGTCACCGGTATTGATTACAAGAGTGTGGATGCAATAAAGAATTTTTTAACGGAGCGGGGAAAGATTGTTCCGCGCCGGATTTCGGGAACCTGTGCCCGTCATCAGCGTGCGCTGACAACGGCCATCAAACGCGCCCGTTCTTTGGCGCTCCTGCCCTATATTGCCGGATAAGACTCCGTCGCTCTGATGAACGCGCTGGCTGCATTCGGCATTCTCGTATTTGTTGCGATTGCAATGATACTCGTGGCCAACCGTACTATTTGGTGGGGATTGAAGCAGGGACGATCTCCGTTTCAATGTGTAGGGTTCAGTGTACTTACTTTGCTGGTTTTTTATGCAGTCACCTTGATTTTAATCAGGGTGGTTTTTCATCAGGACATCATCAGTATCTGGCATCAGGAATTTGAGGCCAGTTTGAAGGCTTCGACCGCGATCTATTTGGAATTAGGTTGGAATGCGGCTGAGATAAAACAGGCAGTTGATTTTATTCGCCGTGTTTTTATGCAGGGGGCTGCCGGCTGGGTACTCATGCTGTCGATTGGGTTTTCACTGGTCAGTTATTTGGTGATGCGGCGTTTGTTTCCCTTACTGTCTGGCGCGACACGATCCATACCTCCCTTTACCCATTGGGGAGCACCGGAAAAGACGATCTGGTTTTTATTGGGAACGCTGAGTTTGGTGGTTTTGGGTTCGCGGACTCACACTTGGATTGCTTGGCTGAGTTTAAACAGCTTGATTGTCATGGGCGGGTTGTATTTGTTTATAGGATTGGCAGTGGTTATGTTTTACTTGGAAAAGCGGAAAATTCCAAGGATTTTTAAGGTGTTGCTCGTAGCACTGCTCGGCTTTGTTCCGGCGATGATGATTTTTATCATATTAATAGGTGTTTTTGATACGTGGTGGGATTGGCGGAAAATCCGCCAGATTAAATAAAACGCCGGAAGAATCCTGTGCGGATTCTTCCGCAATGATTAACTGGTTGTGTGGAGGCAAGAAATCATGAAAATTATTTTATGTGACGATGTGAAAAATTTGGGACGTGCCGGGGATACGGTGAAAGTTGCCGATGGATACGGTCGTAATTATCTGTTGCCGAAAAAACTTGCGATGATTGCAACAGCGCCAAACATCAAGCGACTGGAGCAGGAATTGAATAGTAAAAAAGGTCAGGCCCGTCGGGTACAAAAAGATGCCGAATATCAGGCTGAAGCAATTTCAGCCAAACCAGTGCTGATTACAGCTTCGGCAGGCGAGGGCGGCAAACTCTTCGGGTCGGTCACTTCGGCTGATATCGAAGCAGGTCTCAAAGAACGGGGTATTGAGGTTGATAAACGCAAGATCACGATGGATGACCAGATAAAGATGACCGGTTCTTACCAGGTGAGTATCAAGGTGCATGCTGATGTGGATGCCGAATTGACTGTGGTGGTCCAAAGCGAAGAGGAAAAGGCCGCTGCTGAGAAAAAAGAGAAAGCGGAAAAAGAAGTTGATATTGTCAAACCGGTAGAAACCAAAGTTGAGCCGGTGGCAGTAGAAGCAGTACCGGCAGAAGCAGTACCGGCAGAAGCAGTATTAGCGGACGCGGCACCGGCAGAAGCAGTACCGGCAGAAGCAGTACCGGCAGAAGCGGCACCTGCAGTCAAGGGTGATGACACGTCAGAACAAGCTGGTGCGGATAAAACAGAGACGTCGTCAGCCTAATACATTTGTTGATGTTTTTATAGACCTCATTGTCGGTTTGCAAAGCAATGAATAAACCGGTCATGGGGTCTTGTAATTTTATTCAAATTCAGATATCATTTTTGCTTATTAAGTATTTATCATCCAGATTTTTTCATAAAGAGGCCTTTCATGGTTGCGGCCAATTCACAAGTGACATCGCCTGAAAAAATTCCGCCCCAGAATCTGGAAGCCGAGCGTTCGACTTTGGGTGCAATGCTGCTTGATCAAGAGGCCATTGCCCGGGTGCTTGAGCTGGTCAATGAAAACACCTTTTATCAGGCTGCGCATCGTATTATTTTTCGTGCGATTTTGGAATTGTATAATCGTAATGAACCGGTAGATTATATTACCATGACTGATTTACTTTCGCGCTGGGGTGAATTGGACAAAATCGGTGGTGCTGCCTATATTACCGGGCTGACCGATGATGTTCCTACGACAGCGCATGTGGAACATTATGCCCGCATTATCAAGGAAAAATATATTCTTCGGAATTTGATTCGCACCTCGACACAGCTTGTTTCACGCTGTTATGCAGAGGTGGAGGACACCGATGCCCTGCTCGATGAAGCTGAAAAAGCTATTTTTGATCTTTCCCAGGACCGGCAGCGTGGGTCCGTTCTTCAGATTCGCGACATTATTCATGATGCCATGGAGATGGTCGAAAATCTTTCCAAACATGAATCGCATATTACGGGTGTTCCCACCGGGTATCCTGAACTGGACCAGATGACATCCGGCTTTCAACCCGGCGAGTTGGTAATCCTGGCTGCCCGACCCTCAATGGGGAAGACGGCGCTGGCATTAAATATGGCTTCTTATGCCGCGATTGAGGGCAAGGTTCCGGTAGCTATTTTTTCTTTGGAAATGAGTTCTGAGTCTCTGGTGACACGTATGCTGTGTTCTGACGGCCGGGTTGATCTGCAAGCGGTCAGGACCGGAAGATTGGGAGAGGGTGATTTGGGGCATCTTTCGATGGCTGCCGGACGCTTGTTTGATGCACCGATTTTTATTGATGATTCTCCGAGCAGTACTATTTTAGAGATTCGTTCCAAAGCCCGGCGCCTTAAGTCGGAACATAATATTGGTTTGATTGTGATTGATTATATTCAGATGATGTCCGGATCCGGTAAAATGGAGAACCGCCAGCAGGAAATAGCAACAATTTCCCGTTCTTTAAAAGGGTTGGCCAAAGAATTACGTATTCCGGTTTTAGTACTGTCTCAGCTTTCCCGTGCACCTGAATCCCGGGGCGGCGGTGACCGGCGCCCGCAATTGTCCGATTTGCGCGAATCAGGCGCAATTGAACAGGATGCGGATTTGGTGTCCTTTATCTATCGTGAGGCTTATTATGATAAGGATAAAAAGGACGATAAAACTGCGGAAATAATTATTGCCAAACAGCGAAATGGTCCAACCGGTTTTGTCAAACTCATCTTTAATCAACAGTATACACGTTTTGACAGCATTTCATTGCGCATGTCCGGAGCGCCGCAATGATACGGGGCATCAGCGGTCGCCCCACCTGGGCGGAGATTGATTTGAACGCCCTGCGTTGGAATTTCAAGCAGGTTCGCCAATTGGTGGGTTCGAAAATTAAAATTTTAGCGGTGGTCAAGGCCAATGCCTATGGGCATGGTGCAGTTGGCTGCGCAAGTGTATTGGAAAAAAGCGGTGTGCATGCTTTGGGTGTGGCTTCTGTGGAAGAAGCGGCTGAATTGCGCAAAGCTGGTATTCGTGTTCCCTTGATTGTTTTTGGGATTGTCCAGTTAGATGAAATGGACCGGGTGATTCAACTGGATCTGCAGCCTACGGTGGTTGATCTGGTTCAGGCGAGAGCGTTGGATGTTGCTGCGAAGAAAAAACACCGGCACATCAAGGTGCAGGTCAAGGTGGATACCGGCATGGGGCGTATTGGTATTTCCGCAGCAGTGAGTTTTGCTTTTGCCCGTGCTTTAAAAATCTGTCATGGTATACAGGTACAGGGTGTTTTTACCCATTTTTCTCATGCCGACGGCAGGGATAAAAAAATGCTGCATCATCAGATGGATGAATTGAAACGCAGTTTAACAGTTTTTAAAGCAGCGGGATATACGGAGTTGGATGCGCATGCAGCCAATTCAGCAGCTGTGATGGAATCGCCTTCTACGCATCTTGATCAGGTTCGGCCGGGTCTGATGCTTTATGGTGTTTATCCTGCCAAGCGTTTTTTTCAAAAGGCTGAGCTTAAACCCGTACTTACCTGGAAGACCCGAATCATTCAACTTAAAACTGTTTTTGCCGGGACCGGAATTTCCTATGGACATACCTATGTGACCAAGAGAAAATCAATGATTGCCACACTGCCGGTGGGCTATGCCGACGGTTTTTCCCGCGGGCTTTCCAATTGCGGCAGGGTACTGGTACGCGGTAAAAAATGTCCGGTCATAGGCCGGGTGTGTATGGACATGTGTCTGGTGGATGTGTCCGGGGTTCCGGGGGTCGCAACCGGAGATGAGGTCGTCCTGATCGGCAAGCAGAGGGGGCGGCGGATATTGGTTGATGAGATGGCTGCGCGTTTGAACACGATTTCTTATGAGTTGCTTTGTGCCATTGGGCAGCGCGTGCCGCGCATCATGAAAGGCGAGAGAAGATGAGAAAAACAAATATTTTTTTTCTGCGTTTTTTCAACAATGTTTCCGGTCCTTTCATTGCGCTGATTGAAGAAACCGGAGCAATCTTTATATTTTTCGGTAAACTTATCAAGTCAACGGTTTATTTGTTAAGTCACCCACGGGTCTTACGGCGTTTTTATTATCAGCCGATTATTGAGCAGTTGGTGCGTATGGGGGTTGACTCCATTCCGGTGGTCATCACCACGGCCTTGTTTACCGGTATGGTTTTGGCGGTCCAGACCGGCGTGACGATAGAAGCCAAAATGAAGGGGGCCGCGATGTTTATCGGCAGCATTGTCAACCTGTCATTGACACGGGAGCTGGGTCCGGTGCTCACGGCAATCCTGGTGACCGGCCGGGTAGGTTCCGCCATGGCGGCAGAGATTGGCTCGATGAAAATCACCGAGCAGATTGATGCGTTGCGGACTTTGGCAGCCAATCCAATAGAGTATATCGGCGTACCGCGATTTTTGGCAATGATGATTATGCTGCCGATTTTGACCATCATGGCCAATGTATTTGGTTCCCTGGGAGGCTGGGTGGTGGCGACGTTTTACCTGGGAATCAGTTCACATGTTTATTGGCAGGGGGCACGCGCTACAGTGGAATTTGGTGATGTGGCTTCCGGTATTGTCAAGAGCTTCTTTTTTGCCGTGATTATCTGTCTGTTTGCGCTTTATCGCGGATTCACCACCCATGGCGGTGCCGCCGGGGTGGGGCGTTCAACCACAGGAGCTGTGGTCAATGCCTCCATCACCATACTGATTTCGGATTATTTTCTGACACAATTATTTGCCATCTTTTAGGAGAATAGCACATTGATCAGGATTGAGGGATTGTTTAAAAAGTTTCATGCCAAAAGGGTTTTGCGCGGCGTGGATTTGGAAATAGAAAAAGGCGAGACCATGGTGATTATCGGCCGCTCCGGTGAGGGTAAGTCCGTACTTTTAAAAAGCATCATTAACCTCGTCGAGCCGGATCATGGAGCGGTTTGGTTTAATCAACACAATATCAGTATGGCTCGTGAAAAGGAGAAAGACCGCATCCGGCAGCATTTCGGTATGCTGTTTCAAGGTTCGGCTCTGTTTGATTCCCTGACGGTCGCAGAAAACGTATGCTTCGGTCTGCGTCGGATGAAAAAACTCAGCGAGACGCAGATTGACAAAATTGTGACCGAGCGTCTGGCCATGGTCGGGCTAAAGAACATAGAGCAACACTACCCTGCGGAATTGTCCGGGGGTATGAAAAAGCGAGTGGCCCTGGCACGGGCCATTGCCCTGGACCCGGAAGTGATTCTCTATGACGAGCCGACGACCGGCATTGATCCCATTATGGCGGATGCGATCAATGATCTGATTATTTCATTACGCAAAAAATTATCAGTGACTTCCATTGTTGTGACGCATGATATGGTTAGTGCGTATAAAATTGCGGACCGGATCGCCATGCTGCATGAGGGCAAGATCGTAGGTGTGGGGACGCCGGCCCGGATAAAGAAAACCCGCAATCCATTGATTCGACAATTTATTTCCGGTTCGGCGCACGGGCCGATCAAACTGGTTTAGGAGGAACTGAGATGGCAGTGAAAAAAATAAGTGGTTTGGAGCTCAAGGTCGGTATTACAGCCGGAATTGCCTTGCTGTTTCTGGCGCTTACTATTTTTATGGTTGAAAAAATTCATTTCGGGCAAGCCGGATATCCAATTTATGTATCGTTTCAATTTGTAGATGCCATCAACCCCCAGGCTGACGTGGTAATTGGCGGCGGGGTTAAAATTGGTTATGTGAGCCAGATCACGGCCAAAGGGGAACGGATAATTTTGGCGGTCATGCTCAATAAAAACGTTAAGGTTCCTAAAAGTGCCAAGTTCCAGATTATTTCTAAAGGATTAATGGGAGATAAGTATCTCAATGTGGTCGCGCAAAAGGATGTGGGTGAGTACCTGCAAGCCAATGACCGGGTGGTGGGCGTTGAGCCGCTCAATATTGACAAGGCTTTTGAGCGTTTTGGTCAGGTGGCTGATTCGATTAAGCTGATGCTGGGGGATCCGGATATCCAGGGATCGCTCGGTGATATGATGAGGAATTTTGAAAGTCTGTCAGGCCGGCTTGACCAATTGGTCAGGGAAAATGAGCAGTACCTGTCCAACAGTTTTGAAAATTTTTCTCAGGCAGCGGAATCCATTAATGAATTTTCCAAGGATATTGAGAGCATTACCCATGGGCTGGAAAAAGTACTCTCTAAAACCAATCAGAAAAATATCGAAACAACCCTGGTGAGCCTAAAAAATGTTTCGGTCCGGCTGGATGAACAGATCCTCAATATTGAAAAAAGCAAAGGAGCGTTGGGGGTTTTAATTAATGATGAAAAAATGGCGAAGGATTTGAAGCAGCTGGTGAAGGAACTCAAGGATGATCCCTGGAAACTGCTCTGGAAACAATGAATCGTACCAAGGATAAGAAAGTTCAGTATGTCTGTCAGTCCTGCGGTCATGCCGCACCCAAGTGGATGGGGCGTTGTCCGGATTGCCACGCATGGAACACGTTTTTGGAAGAGACTGTGCGGACAGGCAGTAAGTCGCGTGTGACACTTGCCCGGTCGCCCGGAGTGCCGTTGGCCCTCAAAGAGATTCGCGCAGTTGAAGCAGACCGTTCGCCCACCGGGATGGAGGAGATGGATCGTGTATTGGGCGGAGGGATTGTGCCTTCTTCGTTGATCCTGGTCGGAGGAGATCCGGGAATCGGAAAATCAACCTTGTTGATGCAGGCTGCATTTACGGTCGCACATACCGGGAAACAGGTTCTTTATATTAGTGGTGAGGAATCCGGCATTCAGATAAAACTCAGGGCGGACCGCCTGGAAACCGCCCCGGACAAACTTTTGATTTTATGTGAGACCGGGATGGATGCCATTGCGGCGGCGATTGAAAGTAGTCAACCTGACGTTGTGATTGTTGACTCCATCCAGACGATGATGCATCCGGAGGTTGGATCCGTACCGGGTTCTGTTGGACAGGTGCGGGAGTGCACGGCTGCGCTGATGGCGATCGCCAAGAATAATGGGCCGGCTATTTTTTTGGTTGGTCACGTGACCAAAGAAGGCACCTTGGCCGGCCCAAGAATTCTTGAGCATCTGGTGGATACGGTGCTTTATTTTGAGGGTGACCCGCAGCACGGATACCGGATTTTGCGTACGATTAAAAATCGTTTTGGACCGACTAATGAAGTGGGCGTTTTTGAAATGGGCGGCAAGGGTCTGATACAAATCGGTGATCCTTCAAAACTGTTTTTGAAAGAGCGGCACAAAAATACAGCCGGCTCTGCCATTGCGGTTAGTCTGGAAGGGTCGCGTCCCTTGCTGGTTGAAATCCAGGCACTGTTGGCAACTTCCTATTTTGGCATGCCGCAAAGGCGTGTTTCGGGGTTGGACTATAACCGTTGCTGTCTGATGCTGGCAGTCCTCGAACGCCGCGCCGGTTTTACACTGGGATCGCAGGATGTGTTTTTATCCATTGCCGGTGGACTCGCAGTTTCGGAACCGGCCATGGATCTGGCGGTAGCAGCGGCCATTGTCTCAAGCTTGAAAGATAAGGCCATCCGGCCGGATGTGGCGGTTTTCGGAGAGATCGGACTCGGCGGGGAACTGCGTGCCGTCACCCAGCCGGAACGGCGCTGTCAAGAGGCTGCGCAAATGGGGTTTGGTACCTGTATTGTCCCTCAGCAAGATTTGGAAAAAGTCAGTGCTTTGCCCAAATTGGAATGCTTGGGTGTCAATACGATTACAGACGCACTTGCGATTTTATTTGAATAACCGGATTAAAAAAAACACAGTACCTGGTTGGAAATATTAGTTTAGAACCACGAGTTTCGAAAGTAGAATCACACTTGTTGTATTTGGAGTCCGGAAGGTCTGTGTTTAAAGGAAAAAACGCATCATTACAATAGCTGATACATTAGTGAATTATATCGTCATAGCTTACTCTATCGTGTGTATACAGTGTCAGTTTTCCTTTAAAAACAGACCTTCCGGACTCCAAGATAAAATGGTTTAGAATAATTGATGACGTTAAGTGAGTGAATTGTAGAATGGGAGATGGGGTATGGAAAAGCGGGTAGAGGTAATTATTGTTGCAGGCGGCAAAGGACGGCGCATGGGCGGTCCGGTGCCCAAAGCATTTTTGGGACTTAATGGTCTGCCGATTTTTACCTATGCCCTGAAGACCTTTCTCGCAATAGAGGCTGTCAGGCGTGTTATTTTAGTGGTTCCCCCAGGAGAAGAGGAAAAAGCCCAGGCAGTTTGCCGGGAATTGACACTCGATAAATCCTATCTGGTCATATGCGGCGGCGCACGTCGTCAAGATTCGGTGCGTAGCGGGATGGATCATCTCCTAGAGGAAACGGAGATTGTGCTGGTGCACGATGCAGCACGTCCTTTTTGCACAAGAGAAATTATTCAGCGTGTAATGATAGCTGTGAAAAAACACGGTGCCGCAGTTCCCGGTATTCCGCTTGCGGATACGTTGAAGAAGGTTGATGGGGAGGCATTTGTACATGGAACCGTTGACCGGCGTAGTTTGGTTGCAGTTCAGACACCGCAAGGATTTCAGCGGATACTTTTGCGGGAAGCGTATCAAAATGCCTGGAAGAAAAATCTTACGGCAACGGATGATGCCGGGTTGGTTGAATTGCTTGGTCACCGGATTGCGGTGGTGGAAGGACATGCGAAAAATTTTAAGATTACCAAACCCTATGATCTTGCATTGGCTGAAATACTGTTTAAAAATACCGGCTCCTTAAGCGAGTAGAAGCATGGAACCGAATCCACGAAGTATTTATTTTTTTCATACAAAAAACGGAAAAACCGCATGATTTACCAGTGGTCACTTGGCAAATAGTTATGCCCTTACCTGGATACCGTTTTGTATGAAGAAAACAAATACTTCGTGGCGCTCCTGGGTGGATGCCTGGGGTTGGAAAAATAATAGAGGAAGGAAACAAAATGCTTAGAGTGGGTTTTGGTTATGATGTGCATCCTGTGATGCCCGGGAAAAAATTATGGCTTGGCGGCGTCGCTTTTCCCCAAGCGGGATTTCAACTTAAAGGACACTCGGATGCAGATGTCGTGCTTCATGCGGCCTGCGACGCCCTGTTAGGAGCAGCGGGTTTGCCGGATATCGGAGTTTTATACCCGAATACTTCGGCACGTAATCGTAACCGCAGCTCTTTGGAATTTCTTACAGATGTTGGCAAAAAGGTCGCAAAAGAAAAATATCGAATCTTAAATCTGGATTGTATGCTTCTCGCGGAGGCGCCTAAGATTGCCGGGCAGACAGGGTTGATGCGTACTCGTATGGCGCGAGCGCTGGCTGTGGCACAGGCACAGATCAATGTTAAAGCCACAACCCATGAAGGGTTGGGTGCCATTGGCAGAAAAGAAGGGTTGGCTGCCTATGCGGTAGTCTTGCTCATCCAACAGGATAAAATCCGGATTTTTTAATACTTCTTTTTAAGGAAAAAAAAGAGCGTCCAGTTCAGGATGAAAATCCACAGGCTTAATATGCATGATATATGATTTATCGTGTCAGCGCGAACACAATGGGCTTATGCCCCGCCTGGAATAACGATTAATCCCTGGGACGCTGTCGCTGCCCATCGATGAAACGAGTGGTTGTCTCAGCCCAGACCTGATGAATGATGTTTTTTGGGGACGCTACGCAGCCGGATGTGTTTTTACATCAATAGTTTGATGTTACTATTGAATCAGAAAAAAATCCCCATAAAAATTTTTTTTGATTTTATGAAATTTTTACAATTCCATGGTAAGTCAGACAAAGTCAATAAAAAGTCTGTTTTTAAAGGGTTTAATTTATCCCATAAATTTGCAATGGGTTTTTTTGTGTGATATACTTCAATCAAAGGTAATAAAAGAACGTATTTATAATAAAAATTGTAAGAATACTGTGCAGTTGAAAAGGAGGGAGCGGTTATGGCTTCCAAAATTACAAGTAAGCTCACTTATGAGTACAAGCCTACGTTTATGCGGAAGGCAAATTGGTTAGGGACCTTGGCGCTGTTTGGGACCTTGCTGTTGTTTGCCGGTGTTTCACTTTCTGCTGCTGAGGTGGATGATAAGCTTCTACCCAAAATTGTTAAGCAATTGAAGGAGAAAGGGAAGAAGATTAAAAGCACCTCAGTCCTTGAGGCAGGAGAAGAAACCACTATTGTTGTAACTTTGATCAGTGGTGAAGTGAAAACCTATGACAATCAAGGCCGGCTCAAAGAGGTCAAGCATCCGGATGGAAAAATTACGCGTTACGAAGACGGGATGCCGGTGGAGGAGATCAGTCCTACCGGTGAAACGCTTTCAACCACTAAATATTTTCGTAGTCCGGAAGGGAAACTGAGAAAAACAATTAAAACCGGTAAGAGTGGTGTTCATATTAAACATTTTGATAATAAAGGTAATGTTATTCAGAACACATCTCCGCAAGGCACAAAATTTTACAGTAATTATACGAAAAATGAAAAAGGCCAGACCACGGGTTATGTGGAAAGAAATATGAATACCGGGAAAACCGAGAAAGTATTTCTCGATTCGAAAACCGGTGCAGTGCAGACAAAAATTGACCAAAATGGTGTGCGGACCGATATGGAATACCAGCGGGATGCCAATGGTGAAATGATCGCAACCATTGAAAAAGACAGCCAAGGGCACGAGAAAATTAAAAAATATGAGAACGGTCAGTTGGTAGAGGTCATTGAAGATGGTGTCAGGACGACACACGAGAACATCTTAAATGAAAAAGGTGTGCTGGTGATGAAAAAGGAGCGGAAGGTTCTCCCGGCTGCCGGCGGTACGGTTGAGGATATAACCATCAAGGAATTTAATGAACAGGGTCAGGTCACCAAAAAAACCGACCAGATGGGAATTCATATTTATTCGTATGTTTTGGATAAAGACGGCAAAATTATTTCCCGGTTTGAACGCATTGAGAGTCCGGACGGATCTTTTGAACCGTCTGAGAAAACAACTGATTATGATGATGCGGGTCGGATTATCCGGGTGGTGGAAAAAGGCAAGACCGCCAACACAGAATATGTGTTGGATGACCGGGGTAATATTGTTTCTTCAACAGATAAAATTACGATTCATTTGGGCATGATGTCTTTTACCCAGGAAATCAAGAAGGAATACAACGAGCAAGGGCAAGTGATGGCCAAGGTGGATGACAACGGTCACCGGACGGAGTATGTTTATGATGCCGCCGGCAACCGGATCAATTCAAAAAGCGAGTTCGAGAGCACGGAATACACCTATGACACGAACGGTAATATGATTTCAAGCGTGACCATTGATCATAAGAGTACAACCTATACAGAGTATGATATTAAGACCAAGCTGCCGGCTAAAAAAATAAAATACAAAAACAGCGGTGTGATGGAACTGACGACCTATGGCATCAATGATCAGGGCAAGCGCTATGGCATCACCAGTGAACCTTTTGGGGTTCGTGTGACTACGTATCGTGACTCCACGAGCGAACAGCCCGAGCACGCCGTTTTTACCAAGCATAATGGCAAGCAGACCGTAAGCACCTATGACTATTTTGGGGATCATATGGTGGCCAGCAAGGAAATCGGCGAGTCCAGTGTTACGGAAACCATGTACAATGCCTTTGGCAAACCGGACAGTTCGGTTCAGACCGACAAGTGGGGGCGGGTCACAACCACGACCCATCAGTATATGAATGGCCGCTCGTCTGCTTCAATTTCAGTTGATAAAAAAGGGAAGAGTATTACCAAGTTCAATAAATTTGAGGAACCGGTTTCAATTACCCGGATTAATACCATTGGTTTTCCGCGCAAATCGGTAGAGGAGAGAATTTATAAGGATGGCATTCTGGTCCGAAGTGTTTCTTCGGATGTGAAGGGGAAAAGTTATACGGAATATAATATGTATGAACAAGCCCAGGTTGTCCATCGTGTTAATTATCACGGTTTTCCACGTGAAAATTGGGTGACCAACGCCTACAATACCAGCGGTGAGTTGACCAACAGTTATCAAATTGATTCGCGCGGCTATACGGAGAATGATTTTGATGACGACGGTTTGATGACGGAAAGCCTGCGGCTGGACATATACGGTTTTCCCAAGATGAAAACAACAACGTATAATTATATCAAGGGTGAGTTGGTTACCAGTGTTTCCGATGACACCCGGGGAACTTCTTATAATAAGTTTAATGCCGACGGGCTCATGGTTGAGTCAAAACGCGAGAAGAAATTTGGTTACCCCCGCGTGGATTACTCCACCTTTGAGTATGACGGCAACGGTTATATGGTTTACGGTGAGTCCACCGATGCCAATGGATTCACGAAGAACTGGTACAATATCGATGAATTGGTGGCGATTTCTTATCGGGAAAACACCTATGGGCATGCACGGCAGCAGTGGACGATTAATGAATATGATAATGCCGGCTTTATGACCGTGAGTAAGGAAACCGACCTTAAGGGCTGCACAATCACTCAATTTAATCGCGATTCACTGGCATTGACCAATATGCGGTTTGATCATTATGGGGTTGAATATGGCCGCAATACGATGACCGTAAACAATTATGATGGCGAAGGCTTCATGGTGGATTCCCTCAGCAAGAATCTTATGACATCGATGGCAAAGGAATTTGATAAGGATTCGCTTTGTCAATTCCAGAGCCAGAAGGATAATTTTGGTATAACCTATGCCCGCGACAAGGTCAGTGACAGTTTTGTTTATGATGGTGATGGCCGGTTACAAAACAATGTTTCTAAAGATCTGATGGGTGCTACCTACAGCACTTATGATATTCACGGCGATGCAACCAAGACCCTGCGTTTGGGGAATTACGGTCTGGAAGCCTCGCGGATATCCCGGACCGGGTCTGCGTTTGAGGCGGATACGGGGATGACCACTGAGCGTGTTTCATTAACCGCTTACGGCACAACCTGGAGTATGGAATTTGATCCGCAGACCGGCTTGGAATCGTTGCAATTTTCAGACAACAATTTTGGTTTGTTGGCTTCGCGTAAAACAACGTCGCGGATTGAATTGGACAAGCGTCATGGACTGACGCGCAACACTCTGGCGACGAATGACTACGGCAAGACCAGTACTCATTTTGACACGGAGAGTGAAGGGCAGTATGGCATCGCGGTTTCCAGCCGCTCGATTAATAATTTTGGACTTGGATATACACTGGATACAACGACGGCGATTGATGCGGATGAGAAGACCGGGCAGAATAAAACCACCAAAGCAGCCAATAAATATGGGAGCACACTGACGGAATTCGATACATTATCCGGCGGCAGCCACGGTGTGGCGGTTCGCTCCTTTGCAGATAATCATTTTGGACTGCTTGCCAGCCGGAAGACCGCCACCCTCATTGATTCGGATCTTTATAATGGCTTGAATAAAGCGACTGTCGCTAAAAATGAGTACGGGATGACGGTCACGGAATTTGAACATGAGGAATTTGGTGTTTCCACCCGTTCCGAGGCCTTTAATAATTTTGGTCTGGGACTGACCATGCATACGGTCACCACCATTGACGCGAATGTTTTCAACGGTTTGAACCGCCAGACCATTGCCAGGAACGAATACGGAGAAACCATTACCAAATTTGATGATCAAAAAACCGGTGTAGCCGAGGAATCACAGTCGAAAAACAACTATGGACTGGATGCCGTCCGGGAGACGCTTACCAAGATTACTTGTAATACGGACAACGGGCTCAACCAGGTCACGGTTGCCAGCAATGATTATTCCACCACCAAAACCCAGTTTGATGATGTGGAGTATGGAACCGCAGAAATTTCCATTACAATTAATAATTTTGGACTGGGTGCTACCCGCGAGACGACAACTTTGATCTATACCAATCCCTACAACGGTTTGAATGAAATGACCATCGCGACAAACGCTTACGGTACGACTGTGACAAAATATGATAGTGAAGTATCGGGTGTGGCCGAGGAGTCTTTGTCCAAAAATAATTTCGGTCTTCTGGCCTCACGCATAACCTATACCAAAATTGATGCAAATCATGATAGCGGTATCAATGAGAAAACGGTTGGGAGCAATGAGTATGGAGTGACCACGACATTTTATGACGATGATTTTGGGGTGGCGGTGGAATCGTATGCGGATAATAATTTTGGTTTGGGCGCTACGCTGAAATCCCATACCCTTATCACAGCGGATACGTTTAATGGTTTGAATAAAATGACGGTTGCCAACAGTGAGTATGGCCAGACCACGACCTTGTATGATCATGCCGAGTACGGGGTGGCCCTTGAATCACAGGGACTAAATAATTTTGGTCTGGTTTTCAGCCGCAACACCCACACCGATACTACAGCCAATACCTGGAACGGATTGAATCAACAGACTGTCGCAGTCAATGAATACGGCACAACCACGACCTTGTATGACGACCAACAGTTCGGTGTTGCCGAGAGATCCGTTTCCCGGAATAATTTCGGACTCGGTGCTTCTCAGACCACCCGTACCAAGATTTGGGCCAACGAGTATAACGGACTCAATGAAATGACGCATGCTAAAAACGATTACGGACAGACCTGGACGCTATATGATGGCAATAAAACCGGTGTTTCAGAGGAATCTTTTTCCCGGAATAATTTTGGTCTGGGTGCCTCGCGCGAGACCTTCACAAAGATAAAAGCCGACAAACATAACGGCTTAAATGAAAAAACCATTGCGGTAAATTTTTATGGAAAAACCACAACATATTATGATAGTGATAATTACGGTGTTGCCCAGGCTTCTTATTCGGAAAATAATTTTGGATTGGGAGCCAGTCTTAATACGGCAACCAGGATCCAGGCAAATGTGGAAAACGGGCTCAATGAAGTGACAATAGCCTCCAACGAGTACAGCACAACCATCACTCTTTATGATGATCAGAAAACCGGTGTGGCCGAGGAATCCATGGCCTTTAATAATTTTGGGACCCTGGCCACCCGTGTGGCCCATACGACCATAACCGCCAACACCTGGAACGGACTCAATCAGTCAACCAGGGCTGATTCTGAATACGGTACGACGATAACCCGCTATGATGATGCGGCCTACGGTGTGGCGCTCAATTCGGATGCGTATAACAATTATGGACTCAATGCGGCGCGCGAAACCTACACCGAGATAACGGCCAATACCTGGAATGGCTTGAATCAGGAAACCACAGCCACCAATCGCTATGGCACCACCACGACCCATTATGATGATCAGAAACATGGTGTGGCCTTAAACTCGGTGGCGGACAATAATTTTGGTTTGGGGTCAACCCGGCATTCGGAAACAGTTATTTCCGCCAATGCCTACAACGGATTGAATGAATGGACCCTGGCGCAAAGCGATTATGGCTGGACCTATACAGAATATGATGCGGATGATTACGGTGTGCCCACCCGGTCACTGGCAATGAATAATTTCGGGCTCAAATCAACCCGGTTGACCATGACGACGATTGATGCAAATATTTCAACCGGTTTAAACAATCAGACCACCGCATTGAATTATTATGGAACCACGACCACTACTTACGACAGTGAAAATCATGGTGTGGCGGTACGTTCTTATGCGGAAAATAATTTTGGTCTTCATTATTCACGAAACACTTTTACCACGATTGACGCCAATGTTGACAACGGGTTGAATCGGACGACGGTGGCAGCCAATGAGTACGGGACAACAGTCACTGAATACGATGACCAGGTTTTCGGTGTTGCTGTCACATCACACGCATCGAATAATTTTGGATTGAATTTTGCGGCCGAGACCGACACCATCATTACAGCCAATACCTGGAACGGGCTGAATATATCGACCGAAGCGACCAATCAATATGGACAGACCCTGACGTTATATGATGATCAAGATACGGGTGTGGCTGAGGCGTCCTATTCTATGAATAATTTTGGATTGGGTGCCACTCGGAATACCTTTACGTTGATTGAGGCCAGTACCTGGAACGGGCTCAACGAACAGACCCTGGCGTTTAATCAATACGGGGTCACACGCACGGAGTATGACGTGGATGATACCGGCAAAGCCGAAGAATCATGGGCGCAAAATAATTTCGGTCTGGGCGCCAGCCAAAACACACATACGCTGATTTATGCCAATGCGAACACCGGACTCAATGAAATGACCAAAGCGGTCAATGATTACGGCACGACTTGGACTTTTTACGATTCAAATCAATCCGGTGTGGCCGAACGTTCGATTGCCTTAAATAATTTTGGGCTTTATGCATCACGGACAACAGAAACTGATATCGAAGCAAACTTTGACAATGGTCTTAATCGCCGGACCACGGCGATTAACCTGTACGGGACCACGGTGACCCAGTATGACGACCAACTGACAGGATGCGCGGTCAGCTCGCATACTTCGAATAATTTCGGGCTTTTGGACTCGCGTATTACAGATACCGCCATTACCTGCAATACCTTTAATGGCCTCAATCAGCAAACCGTGGCGACCAACGATTACGGTGTTACGGAGACTAATTATGATGATCAGCAGTATGGTGTGGCGCTTAATTCGGATGCTGTAAATAATTACGGCCTGAATTTTTCAAAAGAAACACATACGGAGATCACGGCAGATACCTGGAATGGACTGAATATTTCGACGATTGCCAGCAATCTCTACGGTACCACCACCACGCTGTATGATAGTGTCGAGACGGGAACGGCACAGGAATCAGACGGGGTCAATTATTTTGGTTTGTTGCTGTCACGCAATACGCATACCGAGATTACGTCCAATAGTTTCAATGGTTTGAACCAGTCCACGATAGCCGTTAATGCATACGGCACGACCTGGTCTTTATTTGATGACCAGGCTTATGGGACGACGACGGAAACTCTCTCGTTAAATCATTTTGGATTATATGCCTCTCGTTTGACGCGTACGCAGGTCAATGCAAATATTCAAACCGGTTTAAACACCAGTACGGTTGCCACCAATGATTATGGCACAACCTATACGGAATATGATGATGAGGATTCCGGTACTGCGGTGTTTTCCCATGCGGAAAATAATTTCGGCCTTTTAGCTTCCCGCATTACCGATACCCAGACCACGGCCAATCGGGACAATGGGTTGAATAGTTTTACCTCGGCGGTGAACGATTACGGCCACACCCTGACCTTTTATGATGACCAGGATTACGGAACATCTGATTTTTCCATGTCCTGGAACAATTATGGTTTGGGGGAATCGCGGGTTACGTTCACCGATGTGGAGGCCAGTACGGTGAACGGTCTGAATGAATATACGATTGCCACCAATAATTATGGGACCACCACAACCCTCTATGATTCGGCCTTGACCGGGGTGTCTCTTCAGTCGGCGGCGGCCAATAATTATGGATTGACTGCTTCACGTGAGAGTACGACGATGATTACTGCCAACACCTATAATGGTCTGAATCAATCCACTGTTGCCAGCAATGATTACGGTGTCACCTACACCAGCTATGATGATGAGGAATACGGTGTGTCGGAATGGTCGCACTCTCAAAATAATTTTGGTTTGACCATGAGTCGTTCAACCTACACCGTGATTACCGCCGATGTCCGGACCGGTTTGAATGAGGGGACATTGGCGACTAATGATTATGGGACCACCCAGACATTTTACGATAACAATGCTTATGGTGTGGCCATCGGGTCCATGTCCTGGAATAATTTCGGTTTGGGCGCCTCACGGGTTACGACCACGATCACAACCGCCAATACGGACAATGGTTTGAATCAGCGGACCTTTGCGACCAATGGCTATGGCTGGACCGAGACATTTTATGACGATTCCCAGTATGGTGTTGCGACCGGTTCGCAAGCGCATAACTTTTTCGGGTTGGGAGCGGCACGTGATACGACCACAGTCAGCATTGCCAACACTTATAATGGTTTGAATGTAGAGAGTACAGCCAGCAATGCGTATGGTTCTACCACGACCTACTACGATTCAGTCAATTATGGCGTGGCCACCGGCTCGCATGCAGTCACTAATTTTGGTCTGACCGCCAGCCGGACAACCGACACCGTGGTCAATGCAAGTCATGCAACGGGTTTGAATATTTGGACAACAGCGGTGAGTGATTATTCCAGCACCACAACCTGGTATGATTCCATGGATACCGGCACGGCAACCAACTCGCTGGCCACTAATAATTTTGGGTTCGGTGCCACACGCAGTACCGCCACCACAGTTCAATCCAATTCCTGGAACGGCCTAAACGAGATGACGATCGCGGTTAACAACTACGGTACCACGGAAAGCCATTTTGATTATGCCAGCACCGGGAGCGCGCTTTACTCAATCGGGAACAATAATTACGGCATTGGACTGGCCCGGAACACATTGACCATCAATGATGTTAATACCTGGAACGGTTTAAACAAAAACACCCTGGCAATGAATGATTACAGTATTACTGCCACTGTTTATGATGATACTGAATACGGTACGGCCCAGTACTCCGACGTCCTGAATTTTTACGGTATTGGTGCTTCACGCATGACGCATACCGATATTACCGCGCGGACCGATAATGGTCAGAATACTCAGACCACGTCCATCAATGCGGCCGGGACTTCAATTACTTATTTTGAGTCGGATAATTATGGTGTTGCCACCTCCACCGTGAGTAACCAGAATTTTGGACTGCTTTCTTCGCGTAATTCAACCACCATTAATAATGCCAACACGTATACCGGTCAGAATATCGAGACTTGGGCCTACACAGACTTCGGGATGACTTATTCAACCTATGATTCCTGGGGATACGGCACCATCAACAGCAGTATTTCCGACAATTACTATGGTGTTGATGGCAGCCGGGTAACCACCACCACCTTTTCCGTTAACCAACAGACCGGCATAAATAATTGGTCTCGGGCTGAAAATGCTTTAAATATTACGTATACCTATTTTGACGCTGAGTATGGGACAGCCTACTCATCTGCTAGTTATGGGAAGTACGGTGCCCTGAATTCCCGCTCAACGACGACTGATTTTACAGTGAACCAGTGGAACGGGATGAATATTTTTTCTGTGGCAACCAATCTGCTTTCCGAGACTACCAGCTATTTTGACGATGTCTATGGCAAGACAGTGATGACTGAAGCAGAGAGTTATTCCGGAGCGCTTTACGGCCGCAACACCACAACCATTGTGGATGCCAGCAATTATACAGGTCTGAACCAAGCCACTTATAGTTATTCCATGCTCTCCGAGACCTGGACGAACTATGACAGTGAATACGGGCTGCAGACCGATTCGATCAACAAAATGAATGAGGCCATTACGCTTAATTATGCGGTCTATACGTCCACCACGTTCGATATGGATGAGTGGACCGGTATGACGGATTCAAGTACGGCGAATAATCAGTTGGGTTCGACCTACTCGACGTATGACAGCAATGGTTTTATTGCAGTCAGTTATAATCATGCGGCCTACGGCGCGGTGGAATACACAACGACCTATTACACAGCCAATATCCATACCGGGATGAACAGCTCATCTACCGCCTATTCTTATTCGCGCCTGAACAGTAGCAAGCTGGTTTCCACTTCAGTCACAACCTATGATGCTAATGGTTTTGCCGTAACAACGGTAAGCACCAAGACCACCGGACCGACTCTGTCGCGAGAGGCCACCACGACCACTGACACGGATATTTATACCGGCCAGAAAACCTACTCAGAGACCACCACTTCATTATCCGAGTCCAAGTCCTGGGCCAATGTCAAGGGGCTGGATGTGTATTCGGAGACGGAAAATTATCTCGGCCCCCACTATGGGCGCAGTAGTCAGGAACAGTCCTGGTACAATGAGGATACCGGGATTAAGATCAGATCCTATTCGGAAAGCGGGCTAAACAAGACCTGGACCTATTTGGATGAAAGTGGTTTGCCACGCGGCGGCGGCGGGCAAATTTATCAGGAGAAGTACAACAAATATTCCGCCTCGGATGCCGGACAGGTAGAGTATGTTCAGGCAGGAGATATACATTGGTCCGGCAATCCCTCAATGACGCGTACCAGCAATCCTATTTCTGTGAGCGATACCTATTTGGATACCAATGGATTTACCCTCTATACCTGGACCGGAAATATGTACGGTGCTGCCGGCGATGAACTGACTAAATTTATACCTACCATTAATCAGGCGAACGGCCAGAACCTTTCCTCCTGGAAATATAATTATTGGAATGGTTCCCGGTATGGAGACTCCAAAACCTACAGCACCTACAATCAAACCTATGGTATTGCAGACTACTCAAAAAATTGGAACAAGGACGGTGATGTTACTGAGACCAGTACGAACTTTAATACAAGTACCGGATTGACTTCTTCCACTTCGACCACGGGTGATGGCTATGTGGCATCAGGGTCATACGATAGTTGGGGGCGTGGTTTGAAACGGAGTGGTTCGACTTCACAGGAAAAACCGGACGGCAAGAGCACCAAATGGGAGACTTACTACAGTTCGTATGAGTATAATAATTGGACAGGGCTGATGAAAAAAGAAGTGCGGACTGGATCGGAAAACGAAACCATCTGGTACAACAACCACGGGGTGGAAGATGCCAACTGGAGCAGCAGCAGTACCTGGGTCAGCGGTTCGCAATACCAATTCACAACGTTTGGCGGCTTTGAAACCCCCAACGGGCATCCCCAACAGGCGGTCCTTGAGCTCAGCGGTGAGGGATTCGGTACCACGATGATTATTACCAAGCATGATTTGCAGGTCTTTGATGAAGGCCAAAATGGACAGTACTATCTTCCGACCTGGGAACAGGTACAGATGATGTATGCCGATTATATTACTAATATGACCATCCACTATAACCTGGGGGTGGATAGTCCGACCAGTGCTTATGTTGAGGATGATAAAGGGACAGAACATTGGGTCATGGATGGATACGGTTATGAAAATATTTCAGTACGGACCCGCACTAATTTTGACGGGACCACCATGACCTGGAATTATCATAAAAATCCGGAAGATGAATATCCCCATTCTGCTGATATCACTTACACGGGTTTTATGGGTATGCATAATGGTTTTGGTACGGAAACGTATAATGAATTCGGTGTTATGACCCAGCAGGTCATGAATAATTCCGATACCTGGAATGAGACCATCACCTTTGAAAACGACGGCCAGTATTTAACCACCGCTACCGGACAGCGCGAAGATGGTCAGAACGTAACCTACAGTTTTACCGGTGTGGGTGAAGTGGCGGAGATGTCGGATGACAAAGGTATTACCGTATTTGATACAGCTGCCAACCGGCGTACGAGCACAACCGGCAGTCTGGGAACATTCACTTATACCTATAGCGGCGGATTCGTTACGGAGATTGCCGGGACGGTAAGTGTGGGCGGCTCGGTGATTATGGATGAGTACTGGAATGTGGGCGAGTGGACCGACAGCATGGGTGTGGTGCATACTTATTCCCCCACGGAAACGAACAAAGGGTATGTGACCGCAGCCAATGAGAGTTTTACTGATGCCAACGGTACGGTTTGGACCGGAACTGTGAATTATGCAGATACCGGATTTTACTTTGAGAACGCGACACTGGAAGCGGCCAATGCCAATGTTTACGAGAGCGGTGCGATCAATACCGTTTTAATGGACAGCTCGGCTGCCATGGATTTCCTCGAGGGTCTGATTGCTCAATACAATACCGAAATGGAGACCTACTCCTGGAGCGCCCCGGGTGAAACCGGAAATCTGTTGACACTGGGTGATTGTATATTGGCCAATTTCAGTGCGGACGATATTTCCGGTATTGCTGATGTACTGATTAATATCAATGGAGACGGCAGTTCGATATCTATTTTTAATAACATCGAGTTTATGGAAGATGTGTTTGAAAAGAAGGATCGTTACAAACCGACCTCATCTGCAAATCAGGTCTCCGGACAAATATCGGTGCCGAGTGATACGTATGACAGCGCAAAGGCGAATGATCCTTTTTATGCCGGTAATTGCGGCTACACGATCACCAATGTTGAGTCCTATCAGGTTCAGACCGGGACGCAGACGGAGACGTATTATTTGGAAATTATTCCAGATGATCCGGAAACTCCGGATGTTGATGAATATGAGGAAATTGAGCACAGCTCACAGGTTTATTGGGATCATGATAACAATCCGGATACCCCGGATGAAGGGAAGTATACGGAACATACACGCCAGGTTCCGCAGCATGGTACGCGTTACCGGTATACGAAAACCACTTATTCCAAAGTCTATGACGGCTGGATGTGGGTTGCCACAGGGACGACCCAGAGTCAGGCTTATGAGGATGCAATGGAACTGGATACCGGTGTGCTCACTGCCGGGCCGATCGGCCAGGAAGGGTCGGCGGTTGCCGCTGCCTCCAATCGGCGGATTTATAGGAAATCAAGTAGTGGCGAGGCCGGTGGTGTTCTTTTAGCCGGCGGCGCTCCGGCAGCAACAGCAGCACCGGTCAGTAAGTTTGAGACATCCTTAAGTACTTCCGGCAGTACCGTCCAGGCAGCCGCTGTCGCAAGCGACGCAACTGCGGTCGAGGAAGAAGAAAATCAAGCAGTGAAAACCACGCAGACCGCCGGGCAATCAACCGGGAAAACTGAAAAACCAATTGCAGTGAGTGGTGCTGAAGATAATGAGATTTCTGTCGCGGATAAACCGGCAGACGTGAAATTTGAAGCGGATGCGGCTGCCAATTCTGAAGAAGAAGCCGACAGTGATGAAATCGAATCGTCTGACAAGGATGTTGAACCGGAGGATGATAATACCCAAATCATGGAAGTTGTTAAAACCGGCAATGGGGTTGGGCTGGTGCTGGCCGGTGGGAAGCTTGGTCGAGGCGGTGTGCAGGCCGCTGCTGCAGTCGATGCCGACGTGAAGACCGGCGTGGAAGGTGATCTGGTCGCTGCTTTTAAAGCTATTGATTCTATTGGCGATGTTTCCGGATTCATTCAGCGGGTGTCGTCCAAGATGAATCCCAAGGCAATTGCCGCTTCGTTGATGAAATCAACCGCAGTGAGTGGTGCCGAAGATAATGAGATTTCTGTTGCAGATAAACCGGCAGGAGTTAAATTTGAAGCGGATGCGGCTGCCAATTCCGAAGCAGACATCGCCAGTGATGAAACCGAACCGTCTGATGTGGATGTTGAACCGGATGATGATACCCAAACCATGGAAGTTGTTAAAACCGGTAATGGGATTGGACTGGTGCTGGCCGGGGGGCAGCTTGGTCGAGGCGGTGTGCAAGCCGCTGCAGTCGATGCCGATGTGAAGATCGGCGCGGAAGATGATCTGGTCGCCGCTTTTAAAGCTATTGATTCTATTGACGATGTTCCTGGATTCATTCAGCTGGTGTTGTCCAAGATGAATCCCAAGGCAATTGCCGCTTCGTTGATGAAATCAACCACAGTGAATTTGATCAACGCACTGACACAGGCGTACAACCTGGTCTTCGGCGAGGGGTACCAAGATTCGTTGATCGGCAAATTTACCCAGATGGCGTCGGACAACGGAATTTTGGTAGAAGAGGTTAAAAGTGCGATTTCCGGCGGAACCGTTGTGGCCAGCGAGGCAAAACTGGCAGCCAAGATTGCCGGCGAAATGAAAGATGCAAAACAGGTCTCGACTGATGAAAAAGGTCGCGTGGTTGAATCGGTTGATTCGAAAGGAACAGAACGTATCTTTAAGTATGACAAGTCCGGAGTTACCGAAACACTCACTGCGAAAGATGGGCGTAAGAGTGTTCGGCGTTTTGACACCGAAGGTAAGCTAGTATCAGAAAATAGAGGCGATACCGTAAGAACCTATAATTATACGATGGCTGAAGGAAAAGTTGAAAAAGTTACGATGCAAGAAAGAACTGAGTCAGCTTTGACTACCTGTGAGTATGATAATCAGGGTCGGTTGCTCATGGTTGATCAACCACAGCAGAAGACAACGTATAGTTATGATGGGCCAGAGGATAAGAGCTATGCGGCTAAAATTTTTAGCGCCAATGGTTCTTTGTTGGAGGAAAAAACCTATGAAAATAGCCGTCTGGCAGAGCGCAAACGATCGGATGGCACAGTGAGCAGTTATTCGTATATGACCGACGGCAGTGGGGAAATTCTGGCAGTTACCGAGGAGAAGCAGGATAAGGATGGGGAGAAGTCCGTATTTAAATACGACCGGACCGGGCGTCTGGTTTCTTCACTGGACAAGGAGAGCGGGCGTTTTGAAAGAATGGAATCCGAGACTATGGGTGACCAGACCATGGAATTGAACGAGGCCATGGATGATATGTTCGGCGATCCCCGGGTGCACAGCATGCGTTTGGGACAAGATGTGTTTTTCGGCGCTGAATAAAGTATAAGCAGGCAAGGTTCAAGACCCGTTTTCAGTTTGATCTGGAAGCGGGTCTTTTTTTTGCAATCCTTCTTTTTACCCGCAAGGCATCATGCTATACTGCCTGAATTGAAAAAAAGGAAAGGTTCGATCCATGGACAAAATTATTATGCAAGGCGGGAAACCGTTACAAGGAAGTGTGCAGGTTAGCGGCTCTAAAAATGCATCATTGCCCATCATGGCAGCCTGTTTGCTGGCGGAGGGGACAAGCCGGGTCAACAATATTCCTGAGGTCCAGGATATCCGGACGATGGGAAAAATGCTGGAAATTTTAGGAGCGAAGAACCGGTTGCAGGACAATTGTTTTCAACTAGATCCATCAGGATTTACATGCCGGCCGGCACCCTATGAGTTGGTCAGTACCATGCGTGCTTCCATTTATGTTTTGGCACCCCTGGTGGCACGGTTTGGGAAAGCTCAGGTCGCTTTACCTGGCGGCTGCGCGATTGGATTGCGCCCGATTGATCAGCATTTTAAGGGGCTGGAAGCATTGGGGGCGCGGGTGAACCTGGCGCATGGCTATATCCAGGCAGAGGCACCTAAGGGGTTAAAAGGGGCGGAAATTTATTTGGATATCGCCAGCGTCGGTGCAACGGTCACGATACTGTTGGCGGCTGTGCTGGCCAAAGGCCGGACAATTCTGGATCATGCAGCTTGTGAACCGGAAATTGTTAATCTTGCCGACATGCTCAATGCGATGGGTGCACATATTCAGGGAGCCGGCAACAGCCGGATTGTGATAGACGGGGTCAACCGGCTTGAGGCGGTTGAGTATACTGTCATTCCCGATCGTATTGAGGCAGGAACATTGGCATTGGCCGGTGCCATGACGGGCAGCGCCATGACCATTGCCGGATATCCGATTGAACATTTGATAGCATTGGAACGCAAACTGGCTGAAGCGGGTGTGGACATCATCAAGACCGGTACCCGGCAGGTGCGTATTCAATGCCGTGAAGAAAAGATCAAGCCGGTTGATATCGTAACCCTCCCATATCCTGGATTTCCCACAGACCTTCAGGCACAGTGGATGGCTTTGATGTGTATTGCTGAAGGACGATCAGTGGTCACGGAGGCGGTATGGGAGAATAGATTTATGCATGTGATGGAGCTTAACCGGATGGGGGCGGATATTCAGATAGAAGGTACCAATGCGTTGGTGCGGGGCGGGAAGCCGCTTTCCGGTGCTCAGGTCATGGCATCAGATCTGCGTGCTTCCGCTGCTTTGATTTTGGCTGGTTTGGTTGCTGAAGGCGAGACTGCGATCTCAAGAATTTATCATCTTGACAGAGGCTATGAGCATCTGGAAAAGAAACTTGCGGCATTGGGCGCGGATATTAAAAGGGTACACGCATGAGAAACAAGAAAACCTGGATTGTAGTCCTTGCGGTATTATTGTTGTGTGCCGTCAGTTCTTTTGCGAAAAATGCGGATGATATTCGTGTTGTATTTGATCCGGATTTACGTTCCTTGATTCGTGGTGCGATTACACAAAGTGAAAAAAGTGTTGATGTGGAAGTTTTTAAAATGACAGACCGCGGCGTGATTGCTGATCTGGGGAATGCAGCCGGCGAGGGTGTTGCCGTCCGCGTCATTTTATGTCCAACACAAAAAAGTAATCAAAAAGCAGCCAATAAACTTTTGGGAACCGGCGCGAAAGTTCGTTGGTATCCTGTTACTAAAAAAAATCAGATTATGCATGTCAAGATGGGGCTGTTTGACATGCAGCGGCTTATTTTCGGAAGTCCCAACTGGACCTATTGGGGTCTGACCATTCACCACGAGGGTGTTTTGGATATTTCTTTGCCGGCAGTGGTGGATGAGATGCAAGGACGGTTTGAAGTGGATTGGGAAAAATCAAAGCCTGCCAGATTGTTGTGAAGAGGGATATAACACAATTGGCGTTTTTTTATTGGAATGATATCTTTGATTTGAAAAATGAGTTTGAATCAGTTAAACTTAATTAGGTGGACATTCTTGTTCAAATTAAAAAAAACGGCAACTAACCGGTTCGTCTTAAGTGCTGATTTTTAAAGAAAAAAAACGCACCATAAGTTTCGATGGAACATCAGGGGACTGTATCGTCAAATCCGGCTCTAGCGTATGGATACAGTATCAGTTTTTCTTTAAAAATCAGCACTTAAGACGAACAGAAGACAGTGTGTTTTATAATTTGGACAGCAGTGTTAGTTGGTATTGAAAACTGTTTTTTCGCTCCTCACAATGACAATAGTGCTGTTTTTTCAGGATCACCTAGCTAGGATCAAAATAAAGAATATAGGATGACAACATAATGAATGGCAAGTCATTGAATATTACAGAAGAAAAGCTGAATAAACTCAAAGAAATAATTCCAGAAGCATTTACTGAAAACAAGATCGACTGGGAAAAGCTGAAAGCTGCGTTGGGTGAAGATATTGAATTCAAGAATGAACGATATGTGTTGAACTGGGCAGGAAAATCCGATGCATTTAGAGTGCTGCAATCTCCCACAACCGCAACGCTTGTTCCGGTAAAAGATGAATCTGTTAATTTTGATACCACTGAAAACATATTTATTGAGGGCGAAAATCTTGAAGTGCTAAAAGTACTGCAAAAATCCTATTTTGGCAAAATCAAGATGATCTATATTGACCCACCTTATAATACTGGCAATGACAATTTTATTTATCCGGATAAATTTTCTGAAACCAAAGAAGAATATTTGAGCCGAATTGGCGATAAAGATGAGACCGGATTTATGACCCGTGAAGGGCTGTTCAGAAAAAACAGCAAAAACAGCGGACATTACCATTCCAACTGGCTTTCCATGATGTATCCGAGGTTATTTTTAGCGAGAAATTTGTTGCGAGATGATGGTGTGATATTTGTTTCTATTGATGATAATGAAGTGCATAATTTAAGACTTTTAATGAATGAGGTATTTGGGGAAGAAAATTTTGTTGCAAATATTATTTGGCAAAAAAAATATGCCGTTAGTGCAGATGATCCAAGTATTGCACCAATGCATGATTATATAGTAGTTTATCAAAAATCTTCGAATTTCAAGCGAATTTTACTTCCAAGAACAGAAAAACAAATTTTAAGGTATAAAAATATAGATAATGATCCCAGAGGATCGTGGAGTTCGGATAATTATGTTAGTAATAAGTCAATGGAAGAAAGACCTACTCTATGGTATCCAATAATGCATCCAAAAACAGGAAAAGAAGTTTGGCCTGATAAAAGTGCTGTTTGGCGGTATTCAAAAGTAAAGCATGAAGCAATTGAAAAAGAAAACAGATTATACTGGGGACCGGATTTGTCTTATGAAAAACCAAGACTTAAACGTTTTTTAAACGAAATACAAGAGGGTATAGTCCCAAGCACGTGGTGGGAATTTAAAGAGGTTGGTCACAATGATGAAGGCCAAAAGGAAACAGCAGAATTATTAGGAAAGAAAGTATTTAGTACTCCAAAACCAGTTCGTTTATTAAAAAAGATATTAAATATTAGTGTAGATAATGATGATATAGTTCTTGATTTTTTTGCAGGCTCTTGTTCTCTGGGGCAAGCAATATTTGAAGAAAATAATAGCAGGCCAAAGGGAATAAAATTTATTTGTATTCAATTACCAGAGTCTTGCTCTAATGATAGTGTGGCTCATAAAACCGGATATAAAACTATTGCTGATATTGGCAAGGAGCGTATTCGGCGGGTAATAAAAAAAATCAAGGAAGAACAGGAAGGCAAACTTAATTTAGATACTAATGCTGCTAAACAGGATTTGGGTTTTAAAGTGTTTAAATTACAGGACTCCAATTTTAAAATTTGGCAAACAAAGATAGAAAATGAAGAAGAACTTAATAAACAACTTGAAATACACACCGACCCGGTAGATGAAAATGCTAAAACTGAAAACATTCTCTGTGAATTGCTTATAAAATCCGGCATTTCACTTACTGCTAAAATTGAACAAAAAGCCGGGGTTTATCTTGTGAATGATAATGAAATTGCTTTAATTCTTGAGAAGGTTAATAATAAAATCATGAAGAAGGTTATTGATGCAAAACCGCAAAAAGTGATTACTCTTGATCGTTTATTTAATAACAATGACCAGTTAAAAACCAATACCGCATTGCAGATGAAAGACGCGGGTATAGAGTTTAAGGTGGTGTAGAGATGAAGCCATTTGTTCCCCATGAATTACCGATAAAAAATCTGGATTGGGCTATGTTTGTTTCTTTGATTGGTGAAGCAAACCGGGAGCTTGCCAAGTTTGATGCAGCATTAAACAGTATACCGGAACCTAATGTTTTGCTTTCTCCGTTAACTACAAATGAAGCTGTGCTTTCTTCCAGAATAGAGGGAACCCAGGCAACGCTTGAAGATGTCTATAAATTTGAAGCTGCGCCAAAAGAAAGAACAGAAAAATATGATGATATTATAGAAATTATTAATTACAGGCGAGCCATTACTGAAGCAAGTGAAAAATTGAATAGACTTCCGCTCAGTAGCCGTCTCATTCGGGAGATTCACAAAACATTACTTTCCGGCGCCAGAGGTAAAAATAAAACTCCTGGTAAATTTAGAACCGGACAGGTTTATATTGGGCAGATGGGAACAGATATCGGAAGTGCTACTTTTGTGCCGCCGGAACCGCAAACTATTTCGGAACATTTTAGCAATTTTGAGAAATATATTCATTTCAACGAAAAAGACGTTCTTGTACAATTGGCCATTGTTCATGCCCAGTTTGAAATCATTCATCCCTTTTGGGACGGTAATGGAAGAACAGGCCGGATTATCATGCCTCTGTTTCTCTATTATAAAAAAATAATTGGTTCGCCTAACTTTTATTTGAGTGAATATTTTGAGAAAAACCGTGACTCGTATAATTCCGGTCTGAATAGTATTTCTGAAACCGGCAAATGGGAAAAGTGGATAACCTATTTTTTAAAGGCCATCATAGTTCAATCGGCAATTAATAGAGAAAAAGTCGAGTCAATTCTAGCCCTTTATAAGGACATGATGAATAATGTTCAAAATAGCACACATTCTCAGTACACGCACAAAGTTGTTGATTTTATATTTTCCAATCCCTGGTTTGATACTATAAAATTCAGAGAAGAATCCAAAGTAGCGAAGTCAGCAACTTCAAGAATAATACGTATTTTATTAGAGAATAATATTCTTAAAGTAATCAGAAAAGGGATCGGAAGAAGACCGACAGTGTACGTTTTTCCTGAATTATTGAAAATTATCAGGTAAAAGTTAGCGTATCATGGATGACATGCTACGCGGTTAGCGTCCTGCGAAACGAGAAATATGGAACGCTAATTAGTTAGTGTCTCACAGATGGGACGCTAATTATTTGTTAGGAGATTGAGCATTCAGTTCGTTTTGTCATCCCCACACGTATTAAGCGGGGATCCAGGACTTATAAAATAAGCTTTTCTGGATTCCCGATAAGAGCATTCGGGAATGACAACCTAAAAAACAGATTAAATGCTCAAGCTGCCAGTAAAAAATTAACGGAGCAAAGGCATAAAGTATGAAACTCCACTGCGGCCCTAATCAGCAATTTCAGCATGATAGAATAATAGAGTTTAAGGTGGTATAGGCGTGAAAACGAATAGTTTAAAAAAAGCTTTTTATAATTCAATTCGCAATATACTGCTGCAAGCCAGGGAACAGATATCTTATACGGTTAATGTGGCTATGGTACGAGCCTACTGGAATATAGGAAAAAATATTATTGAAGAAGAGCAAGCAGGTAAAAGGCGCGCTGAATATGGTCAAAAATTAATCGAAGCATTGTCGAAAAAATTAAGTAAGGAATTCGGAAAAGGGTTTGATGCCAGCAATCTTATGCGGATGCGGCAGTTTTATCTTCTTTTTCCAAAAAGTGCCGCACTGCGGCACCAATCCGGTAAAATCTTGCCATTGAAAAAGTTTGGCTTAGAGATAGATAAACAGGAACAAATTATCGCCGCAGTGCGGCGGGAATTGTCATGGACTCATTATAAACTACTGCTGCGTGTGGAGAATCCCAGGGCCAGAGAGTGGTATATGAATGAATCATCCGATTGCGGATGGAGCACCAGGGCATTGGAACGACAGATCAATTCATTTTACTATGAGCGTTTGCTGGCCAGCAAAAGTAAAGCACCTGTTCGGCGGGAAGCGGCTCAAAAGGCCGGGAAGTTCAAGCCGGAAAATATTCTTAAAGATCCTTATGTTCTGGAATTTCTTGATTTGGCGGATCGGAGTTCCTATCGTGAATCAGAACTGGAACAGGCACTAATAGATAAATTGCAGGAATTCCTGCTTGAGTTGGGAAAGGGTTTTAGTTTTGTTGCCCGGCAAAAAAGAATATCCGCTGAGGATGAATATTACTATATTGATCTTGTTTTTTATAACTATCTTTTAAAATGTTTTGTCCTGATTGATTTAAAAACCGGCAAACTAACACATCAGGATATCGGACAAATGGATATGTATGTCAGAATGTTTGAGGAAAAAACCAGGATCACCGGTGATAATCCGACCATCGGCATTGTGCTTTGTTCTGAAAAAAATGACGCAGTGGTAAAGTATTCAGTGCTTAGTGAAAATAAACGGCTTTTTGCTTCCAAATACAAATTGTACTTGCCTTCGGAAAAAGAATTGATTGCGGAGTTGAAACAGGAGAGAAAAGCTCTGGAATCAACCCTGATATTTTCTCCCAAAGGCCAAAAAAGGAAATGAAACTCCATTTCGACCCTAATCAGCAATTTCAGCATGATGCAATAAACGCTATTATTGACATATTTGAAGGTCAACCGTTAAATCAGAGTGATTTCAGTTTTTCATTGCAATATGAGGGAAATTTTCTGGAAGATGGTGCGGTTGGGAATAGACTTGAAATTAGTAATGAACAGATTCTAAATAATATTCAGGAAATACAAACGAAGAATGAGTTAAGCGCTTCTGACAAATTGGATGGCATGAATTTTTCAGTTGAAATGGAAACCGGTACCGGGAAAACCTATGTCTATCTCCGCACTATTTATGAATTGAATAAAAAGTATGGTTTTAAGAAATTTGTTATTGTCGTACCTTCAATCGCTATTCGTGAAGGTGTATTAAAAAACCTGGAAATAACTTTTGAACACTTTCAGAATCTTTACGATAAAACGCCGGTTAATTTTAAGGTATATGATTCTAAAAATGTTTCTAATTTAAGAAGTTTTGCTATTAATAATACTATTGAGATTCTTGTTATCAATATTGACTCCTTTGCCAAAGATGAAAATATCATTAATAAGCCGAATGATAAACTGACCGGTAAACGGCCGATTGAGTTTATACAGGCAATTTCTCCAATTGTAATAGTAGATGAACCGCAAAATATGGAAACGGATATAAGGAAGAAAGCAATTGAGAAATTGAATCCCCTTTGTACGCTTCGGTATTCGGCAACACATACCAACCGGTATAATATGGTATACAGTCTCGATCCTGTAAAAGCCTATGATCTGGGATTGGTTAAGCAAATAGAAGTGGATTCCATTATTACGGAAAATGATTTTAATGAAGCCTATCTATGTCTTGAAAAAGTAATTGCGACCAAAACCCGTACATCTTCTAAAATCAAAATAGATGTGAATACAACCGATGGCGTTAAGAGAAAAACCGTTACCGCCAAGGTCGGTGATGATTTGTATGATTTGTCCAACAAAAGAGAGATTTATAAAAATGGATACATTATCAACGGTATTGATGTTTCGGAAAACTTGATTGAGCTTTCAAACGGCGAAACCATTTTTATGGGGGATACCTTTGGTGGGCTTTCCGATGAAATTATGAAAGTTCAAATTCGAAAAACCATTGAAGAACACTTTTTAAAAACAAGGAAACTTAAAAGCAAAGGTATAAAAGTTCTTTCGCTTTTCTTCATTGATCGTGTCGCCAATTACCGGGATTATGATTCGGACGGCAAGCCGGTAAAAGGGAAGTTTGCAAAATGGTTTGAAGAATTATACCGGGAAATATCATCCAGAACGGCATATAAAAATTTGATTCCTTTTGAAGCGGAAGATGTCCATAACGGTTATTTTTCTGCTGATAAAAAAGGCAAATGGAAAGATACCAAAGGGACGACTCAGGCGGATGATGATACCTTTAAGCTGATAATGAAAAACAAGGAACAGCTATTGGACATTAATGAACCTTTGCAGTTTATTTTCAGCCATTCTGCTTTGCGTGAGGGCTGGGACAATCCCAATGTTTTTCAGATATGTACATTAAATGAAACGCAATCGGAACTTAAAAAAAGGCAGGAAATTGGCCGGGGACTGCGGCTTTCGGTCAATCAGGAAGGAACACGAATACAGGACATTAATATTAATAGATTAACGGTTGTGGCCAATGAATCCTATGAAGATTTTGCCAAACAATTGCAAACGGAGATAGAAGAAGATTGCGGTGTGTCTTTTAAGGGTAGAATCAAAAATAAACAGCAAAGGGCAACGGTTACGTACCGGAAAGGCTTTGGATTGGACGAACAATTCAGGGATATATGGGATAAAATAAAATATCAAACCACCTATCTGGTAGAATACGACACATCTGAATTTATCCGGCAAGCTGTAAAAGCTGTTCAGCAAATGCCTGCCATAAGAAAGGCAGCTATCAAAACAACAAAGACCGCGCTTGAATTTGATGAAGCCGGTATTGTTATGAAAACAAAAGCTTCTTATGCAACAGTACTTGACGGGACCTTTCTAATACCCGATATCCTTTTTTATATACAGGAAAGAACGGAACTTACACGTTCCACGATTCTTGATATTCTCACAAAATCAGGGAGAATCGGTGATGTAATAATTAATCCGCAGTTGTTTCTGGACAATGTTGTTATTATAATAAAAAATGTTCTTACCGAGTTGATGATTGAGGGTATTCAATACGATAAAGTCGGTTCAAAAGAATATGAAATGAGATTGTTTGAGGACTATGACATCCACGTAAATGATCTGACATTTAAGATCACCAAGAAAGATAAAACCATTTACAGTAATTTTGTGCCGCTTGATTCCAATGTTGAATATGATTTTGCTAAAGAATGTGAGAGCAGAGATGATATTGAGTTTTATTTTAAACTCCCCTTTTGGTTCAAGATTAAGACGCCAATAGGTAGCTATAATCCTGACTGGGCTTTGATAAAGAAGAACGAGAAGACGGTTTACTTTGTTGCTGAAACCAAATCAGCAGGCCAGGAATTAAAGACAAGTGAAAAAAGAAAAATTAAATGCGGACAGGCACATTTCAATGAGTTTAAGGACGTTAAATATAGACAGGTTGCGACTGTGGGAGAACTGGATTGAAATAGAAACAAGGGATTTAAGCAGGGAAATCCATTGAAAAAACGCTGTGGGCCATGCTATAGTACACATCTTTATTCAGGGAAATCCACTTCACTTTCCGTCGCACATCAAAATGAGGATTAAACCCCTGAGATCCTAAATGAATCGTTTGGCTGGATGAAAATAGGGAAATATGGAGTTTTTGTATGCGTCAGGTAAATATTCAAACAGCTGCCGGAAAGAAAATTTGGGAGCAGTACCTTAAACGACAAACCGGTCATTCAGATCCCTTGCGAGTTCGGAGGGATGCTTTAACAAAAAGCGTTTTTAGTAAGCCGGTATCCGCCCGGGAAGCTGTAGGGCGCATGCTTACGGAGATCAGCCGTCAGGGAGACCGGGCGGTTTTGCGTTATACACGGTTGTTGGAAAAATATAAGACCACAGCAGCAGGATTGAAAATTTCTGCGGCTGAGCGTCACTCTGCAAAAAAGCAGGTTCCGCTGGTTTTGCAGCGGGCATTGCGTAAGGCGGCATCCCATATTCGCAGCTTTCATCGGGCACAACTGGGAAGAAAACCGGCAGTTGTTTCCCGGCCCGGGGTGAGGCTCTTGGAAAGAAGGCAGCCTTTAAACCGGGTGGGTATTTATGTGCCCGGCGGCGTGGCCCCGCTGGTATCCACTGTTTTGATGAATGCCATTCCGGCTCGGGTCGCAGGGGTGAAAGACGTTATCATGGCAACACCACCGGGCCCCAAAGGAGAGATACTGTCGGCGATTTTGTATGCAGCGGAATTGGCGGGGGTGGATGTTATTTACCGGCTTGGCGGGGCAACTGCCATCGGTGCGTTTGCATTCGGAACGCAGAGCATTACGCGTGTTGACAAAATTGTGGGGCCTGCCAATGTGTTCGGAACCGAGGCCAAGCGCCAGGTTGTGGGCACAGTTGGGATTGACAGCTTGGCCGGACCAAGCGAAATTTTAATCATTGCGGATAAGACTGCCCGGCCGGAAGCACTGGCATGGGATTTACTTGCCCAGGGGGAACATGGTTCCGGGGCAGTCGCCATACTAGTGACACCGTCTGCCAAAGTGATGGCGCTTGCAATGAAAGCAGCAAGCGGTTTGGTTAAAATGTATCCTGAGTTGACTACGGCGTTTCAATCTGCCATCGCGGTGAAGACCGCGACACTTGATCAGGCTGTAAAATTGGCGGATGCGTATGCACCGGAACATCTTTCTTTGCAGATCGCCAAACCACACCGGCTGTTGGATAAAATTAACCGGGCCGGGGCCGTTTTTTTAGGTGTTCAGACAGCTCAGGCGATGGGAGATTATATTGCCGGTCCGAATCACGTGCTGCCGACCAACCGGACCGCTTGTTGGTCGTCGCCCCTGTCTGTACGCGATTTTGAACATTTTACCAGTGTGGTCACATATTCTGACTCTGGAATGCAAAAGGAAGGACCGGCTGCGATCACAATTGCGGAAGCAGAAGGACTGCGCGCCCATGCCGGTTCAATCCGGGTACGAATTCAAAAGTAATCAGCCGTGGCTATGAAAAAACGGTGGAAAAAATAAAGACGTGTCGCGTTTTGCTTGTGCAGCTGGGTGATCAAAGGGGCGGTTATGGAAAGCCGAATAGAAAAAATAAATGAATGGATTCGGCCGGAGGTACGCGGTTTGCAGCCGTATGTACCCGAGGCGGCCGGGCCGCAGATACGGTTGGATGCTAATGAAAGTCCGTTTGACATCCCGGAGGACATGAAGCAAGAAATCAGCAAAATTTTTATGGAGCATTCCTGGAATCGCTATCCTGATCCGGAGTGCCGGGAGTTGAAAAAAGCGGTCGCACACTATGAAGGTGTGGCGGAAGAGAATATTGTTTTGGGAAATGGTTCCGACGAAATTATTCGCGACCTTCAGGTCTGTTTTGGCGGACAGGGTACGCGGACGGTTTTTCCCACGCCGACTTTTGCCATGTACCGTCTCCTGACCATCTCCCTGGGCGGGACACCGGTGGGTGTCCGGTTGCGTGATGACTGGTCGCTGGACAAAGAAAATTTACTAAAAGAGATGGAAACGGAAAACAGCCGGATACTGTTTATTGCCAGTCCAAACAATCCGACCGGTAATGCGTTTGATGTGGGCATGCTGGAAGAAATCGTGCAAGCCACGGATGGACTGGTGGTGGTGGATGAGGCTTACCGTTTATTCGGTACTCAGACCATGGTTCCCAAACTGGCGGCCTATCCCAACTTGGTGGTCCTCAATACTTATTCAAAGTCCATGTCTGCGGCCGGGATTCGGATCGGTTATTTGCTGGGACATGAGAAAATAGTAAATATTATCAATCGGGTCAGGCTGCCTTACAATTTGGATGCTTTTGCCCAGGTGGTGGCGTTAAAGACCATGGAAAATGTCGGTCTTTGGAAGGCCAATGCCAAGCTGATTGTTAGCGAGCGCGAACGCATGGCCGGAATTCTGCGACCGCTGGAGGGTGTGGTTGTTTATCCCAGCCAATCAAATTTTTTATTGATACAAGTTCCGGATGCCGAAGCAGTAAAGGATCAACTGGCCCGGAACAATATCGCAGTTCGGGGTTTTCCAAAAACAGAGGGGCTTTCCGACTGCCTTCGGGTGACCATTGGCACGGTGGAGGAAAATAACGTGTTTTTGGATAGAATCCAAAAAGTACTGCAATCTGTGGGGTGATGACTATGGCGGTGAAAAAACGCACGGCAACAGTAAAGCGGAAAACCAAGGAAACGGATATTCAACTCTCGGTAAATTTGGATGGAAACGGTAAAAGCGGCTTGGATACCGGTGTGCCGTTTTTCGAGCACATGCTGACCCTTCTGGCCGGACACAGCCTGATGGATATCCAGATAAAAGCCAAAGGGGATCTGGAAGTGGATCAGCACCATTTGGTTGAGGACATTGGGATTGCTTTGGGTCAGGCATTGCTCCGTGCATTGGGAGATAAGCGGCAACTGGTGCGCTACGGTGCGGCATTGATTCCCATGGATGAATCACTGGTTCAGGTGACCTTGGATATTTCCGGCCGTCCGTACTTAAATTATCAATTGAAACTGCGTCAGAAAAAATTGGGGGATTTCGATACTGAGCTGGTGATCGAATTTTTTCGTGCATTGGCCAATGCAGCCGGCATTACGGTGCATATTATTCAGCAGACCGGCGGCAATACCCACCATCTGGTGGAAGCGGCCTTTAAGGGGTTGGGGCGGGCACTGCGTAAGGCAATCGCCCGTGATGCGCGGCAAAAAGGTGTTCCCAGTACCAAGGGAAGTTTATAATCAATTATTGAAAAATGAGCCGAGCTCGTTGGGAGGGTAAGCATTCGTGTTTTTCGGCTGCGTAACTCGCCCCCTACGGGAAGCTTAAACAGTACTCGCTTTGAAAAATACGAATGCTTACCCTCTCAACGAATAGTATATACAGTTGACTATTGATGCAGTTGGGATGTCGGTTTTGAAAGGAAAGATGATGGTAGGTATTGTTGATTATAAAATGGGGAACCTGCACTCAGTCCAAAAAGCTTGTGCAGCAGCAGGATTGAAATCGAAGTTTATTTCCAAGGCGTCTGAAATAAAAAAGGCCAAGGCGGTAATTTTGCCTGGTGTGGGCGCTTTTGGACAGGCGATGGCGCATTTGAATCAACAGCACTTGGTCGGTGCACTCAAAGAGGCGGCGGAGTCAGGCAAACCCTTTTTAGGTATTTGTCTGGGTATGCAGCTTTTATTTGAGAGTTCCGAGGAATTTGGTAATCATGCCGGGCTGGGTATTTTTCAGGGTAAAGTCCGGCATTTCCCGAAGAAACTCAAAGTTCCGCATATGGGCTGGAATAGTCTTATTATGAAAAAACGTGCGCTGCTGTTAAAAGGAATTAAAGAAGGCGCTTATATGTATTTTGTACATACTTACTATTGTGATCCCAAAGATAAGGACGTATTGCTGGCAACCACGGCATACGGTATTGAAGTAGCTGCAGTAGTAGGTCGAAATAATATATGTGCAACCCAATTCCATCCGGAAAAAAGCCAGGCAATTGGATTGAAGGTCTATCACAATTTGGCAAGCCTGTTGAAAGGTTAGGTGCAAAGTATGGTAGTTTATCCGGCAATTGATTTAAGAAAAGGTCGCTGTGTCAGATTGGTCAGAGGCGAAGTTCGTGATGAGACGGTGTATTCAAAAGAACCGGCCTCGATGGCCAAGTTGTGGCAATTGAAGGGTGCCAAGTATCTCCATGTTGTCGATTTAGACGGTGCCCTGACCGGTGTTCCGAAAAATTTGAAGCATGTTTATCAGATTGCCAAGGCAGTGAAAATACCGATCCAGTTCGGCGGAGGTGTCCGTGATTTAAGCATTATCAAGGAGCTGTTGGATCATGGTATTAAACGCGTTATTCTCGGGACAAATGCCCTGTCGATGGAGTTTCTTTCCAAAGCAATTAAAAAGTTTGGTGCCGCTAAAATTGTGGGAGGATTGGATTCGCGTGATGGAAAAGTTACCATCCGGGGTTGGAAAGATACCACCGACAAACCGGCGATTGAGTTTGCACGTGAGCTTGAAAAAGCCGGCGTAAAAAATATCATTTATACGGATGTAAAACGGGACGGTCTTTTATCCGGACCCAATTTTAAAAGTATTAAAGCGATTGCCAGTGCTGTGACGATTCCCGTGATTGCTTCGGGCGGTGTTACCAGCCTGAAAGATATCACGCACTTGAAAAATCTTGAAAAATATGGTGTTTCCGGCTGCATTATCGGTAAAGCTATTTATACCGGTGTTTTGGAGCTTAAGCAGGCGATTGTGGAAGCAGGGAAATAAGGATGCTGGCAAAAAGAATTATTCCATGTTTGGATGTCAAGGATGGTCGTGTTGTCAAAGGAGTGAATTTTGTTCATTTGCGGGATGCCGGCGACCCGGTAGAGCAGGCCAAGGTGTATGACCGGGCCGGCGCCGATGAATTGGTTTTTCTGGATATTACCGCCAGTGTGGAAAGTCGCCGGACCATGATCCGGGTGGTTGAGCGTTGTGCGGATAATATTTTTATGCCATTGACAGTAGGCGGCGGGATCAGGACTGTTCACGATATCCGCGAATTGTTGCGGGCCGGCGCTGACAAAGTTTCGATCAATACCACAGCAGTGCAAAAACCGGAGCTATTGCAAAAAGCTGCTCAGATGTTTGGAAGTAGTTGTATTGTGCTGGCGATTGATGCGCGCCGCCGGGAAAAGGGGCGGAAGGGATGGGAGGTTTTCATCCATGGCGGTAGAACGCCAACCGGGCTCGATGCCATCCATTGGGCTAAGCAGGGTGTGGCACTTGGTGCGGGTGAAATTTTGTTGACTTCCATGGATTGCGATGGAACTCAGAATGGATATGATATTGAATTGACACGGGAAATTTCCAAAGCAGTCACCGTGCCGGTGATTGCCAGTGGGGGTGCCGGTCAGCTCAAGCATTTGGCGGATGTGTTGGATCAGGGCTGGGCGGACGCGGTGTTGGCAGCCAGTATTTTTCATTATGGTAAATATTCCATTGCACAGGCCAAACGGTATTTGGCGCGCCGCGGAGTCGCAGTGCGGCTGGCGTGAAAAAAACATATGTAGGGGCAATTCATGAATTGCCCCTACATAATAAGAATTGAAAATCGGAGGCACGACCATGGCAATTCCTCAGGAGATGAAATTTAATGATCAAGGCTTAATTGTGGCCATTGTGCAAGATGTGGTCAATAACGAAATTTTAATGCAGGCATTTATGAATGAAGAATCGCTCCGATTGACCATCGAGACCGGCATTGCACATTATTATAGCCGTTCACGGAATAAGCTTTGGAAAAAAGGGGAATCCTCCGGTCATCTGCAGCATGTCAAGGAGATGCGGATTGACTGTGATTTGGATGCTGTGGTGATGAAAGTGGAACAGGTCGGAGGCGCGTGCCATGTGGGATTCAGGTCATGTTTTTATCGGGTGGTGGAAAAGGATGGCAGCCTGCGAGAAAGCGGCGAGAAAGTATTTGATCCCAAGCAAGCGTATAATAAATAGCCGGGTAGAAGATACCGTTGTACGGGGGATGCCCGGGCAGTCTTGTTTTTCAATGAGTACGGCACTGTCGCGACCATACCAAGTCGGCTAGCACTTGATATTTTCTGATACGCAACCACTGGCTATAACTGAGTTTGCTCATTGAAAAACAAGACTGTTCGGGTATCCAGGCAACCGTAGCTATTTGGAAATAGAGTGATTGCTTTATGCGAAAAAAATGAATAAAATAAATACTTGCCGGAAATAGCAGTGTATGGGCACGTTCATTCCGTGTTTTTTGGAAAGAGATTGATTTATATGACCTCTGCGACATACAAACAGGAGTCCTGGAAATGTTTTACCCATCACTATCAGAATTTAAAAAAAGGTGCCGTCAGGGAAATCTGATTCCGGTCTATGCCGAATTGCCGGCAGATACGGAGACGCCGGTATCTGCTTTTTTAAAAATCGCAGATAAAGCCCAACGCGCTTTTTTGCTGGAAAGCATTGAAGGCGGCGAGAAAATCGGCCGCTATTCTTTTTTAGGCGCAGACCCTTCAGAGGTGCTTTCGTTGCGCGGTGGAATCCTGGAGCATTTACAGGATGGGAAAAAGCGGATTATTTCGCATGGCGGGAATCCCTTTCACGTGTTGCGGCAGTTCATGCAGCGCTATCAGATTGTTCAGACCCCGGAGCTGCCGCCTTTTCACGGGGGGGCGGTGGGTTATCTTTCTTATGATCTGGCCCGGTATTTTGAAAAACTTCCAACCCATAATCCGGATGATCTGGGATTGCCCGAAGCGCTGCTGGTATTTACAGAAAATTTACTGGTGTTTGATCATGTCAAACATGTGATTAAAATTGTGAGTAATGTTCACGTGACCGGCAAACCGGACAAAGCCTATCAACGGGCAATGGCTTCCATTAAAAAATTAATGTTAAAGCTGCAACAGCCCCTTCCGGGCGTGAAACGGCGCAAGCACTTCGCAAAATTAAAATTGACATCCAATATCAGCAAGAAAAAATTTCTTGAAAATGTAAAACGCTGTAAGGCATATATCAAGGCCGGGGATATTTTTCAGGTTCAAATTTCACAGCGTCTTTCCACCCCGTCTTCGGCCGCGCCGTTTGATGTTTATCGCGCCCTGCGCATGGTCAATCCTTCACCGTATATGTACTATTTGCGGTTTCCGGAGTGCGAATTGATCGGTTCTTCTCCGGAAGTGTTGGTGAAAAAAACGGGGAGCGTTGTCGCGACCCGGCCGATTGCCGGAACGATGCTCCGCGGGAAAACACCTGAAGCGGATTTTTTGCAGGAAAAAAAATTATTGGCAGATCCCAAAGAACGCGCGGAACATATTATGCTGGTGGACTTGGGGAGAAATGATGTTGGGCGTGTCTGCCGTTACAGCACGGTGCAGGTTCCCGAACTTATGGTTATTGAACGTTACTCACACGTGATGCACATCGTTTCACACGTGGAAGGAAAAATCGCGCCTGGCAAAGACCAGTTTGATGCGTTGGAAGCTGCATTTCCGGCCGGAACAGTGACCGGCGCTCCTAAAATACGTTCCATGGAGATTATTGAAGAATTGGAAACCACCCGACGGGGCCCTTATGCCGGGGCGGTCGGCTATTTTGATTATACGGGAAATTTGGATGCATGCATTACGATTCGTACAATTGTCTATAAAGACGGTTACTACCATCTTCAGGCAGCTGCCGGTATTGTAGCGGATTCCAGGCCGGAACGGGAATATCAGGAAACGTTGAATAAAATGCAGGCACTTGTACAGGCATTGGAACTGGCCAACGAAAATGGGTTTCCTCACAGGGCTGTGGGAAAGCGAGGAGCAGGTCGATGATTTTGATGATCGATAATTATGATTCCTTTACCTATAATCTTGTTCAATATTTAGGTGAATTGGGAGGGACGGTTAAGGTGGTTCGCAATGATGAAATTGATCTTCCCGGGATTGCCCGACTCAAGCCGGAGCGAATTGTTGTCTCGCCCGGTCCTTGTACTCCCAAAGAGGCGGGGATTTCAGTCAGTGCAATCAAGACCTTTGCCGGCCGTCTCCCGATTTTAGGTGTCTGTCTGGGGCATCAGGCAATTGCAGAGGCATTTGGCGGGAAGGTTGTACGCGCCCAACGGCTGATGCATGGTAAAACCTCACAGGTAAAGCATGACGGCAAAGGTGTTTTTGCCGGTGTGAAAAATCCCTTTACCGCGACGCGATATCATTCGTTGATCGTTTCACCGGACAAATTTCCCAGGACATTACTGGTCACAGCCCGGACCGCAGAAAAAGAAATTATGGGTATCCGGCATAAAAGTTTGCCGACGGTGGGTGTGCAGTTTCATCCGGAATCCATTCTTACCGGCGCAGGAAAACAAATTTTAAAGAATTTTTTAAAAATGAAAACGCCAAAATAAAAAGGGGCGGTCCATGCGTTGGATTACAGTTTTATTCATTTTATTTTTTGGGGCACTCGTGCCGGCTTGGGCGGCTGAGAAAATGTCCTTGATTGAAGAAGCATTGCATGCGGTGACGGTTTCTGAAGAAATATCTGTTGCAGCGCAATCGATAACCCCGACATCCCGGGAACGGTTTTGGATGCCTGGTCAGGTTGAGCTTGTTTCGAACACTGTTCAGGCGGTATCCGGGAATAATTTGACAGCCAGTGTTGTTTCTCAATTGCAGGTCGTTGATCCAGTCGGTCTAACCGCAGCTGCCACCGCAGAAATAATCGCCCTTGCCTGGACGAACACCGGAACAGTTTTTTCCGGATTTCTGGGTTATCGTGTTTGTAAAGCTGAGGTGGGAAAAACTCTTGAGGTGATCACCGCTTCACCGCAGCCGACCACTTCATTTGTAGATCGTACCGTGACAGCGAAGACCCACTATCTTTACCAGGTTTTTGCAGTCGATGGCAAAGGCACCACTTTTGTGGCTTCCCACAAAATCAGTGCTGTACTAAAACCCTCACAACCGCCCGGGATTCCATCGGAAATCAAAGCAGAAACGTTGGAAGAAAGGGTTCGTATTACTTGGAAAAAAACACTTAAAACATCACATGATGTGAGTGGTTATAGGGTCATGCGCGCGCTGCCGGGTGCGGAAAAAAGGGCGTTCGTTACCACGATTGTGATCAGTAAGGAAGAATTTTATGATGATACCGGGATGCCGGGGGTGGAATATCAGTATCAAGTTTTAACGGTCGATAGCAAAGGTCAGACCAGTGCCGCTTCAAAAACAGTCCTTGGCAAATCACGCCCCCGAAACCGCAATGGTTTGGTGCTTACCTCCACAGCCTATCGTGGACTGGGGCATGATGATCTTGGATTTACCGCAGACATGCAGTTTACATACTATATTGGGACGCTTTACGGCGAGCAGGATGAGGAACTATCTGAATTTGCACTCTATTTGGACCCGATCAGTCTTTGGCTGTTGACAGCAGATGTAAAATACACCTTTTTAACAGAAAAACAAAACAAATATTTTCCTTTGGCCGCCGCGCTGGGTGGAAAGGCTTCTTTACTGCTTTTTGCCGGACAGCAAAGTGAAGCCAGCGGCAGTTTTACCTTTTCGGAAAAAACAGAATTTGATTATGTATGGGGCGGCTATTTAAGTCTGAGCCGCAGTTTTGGCAATTGGGGTATTCATGGCGGGTATTCGCTGGGATCTTTGGGAGATCCGTTTTTCTACCTTTCCAAATATATGCGCTATGGTGAGACGGAACGAACGCGTAACCTTTTTTATATGGGGATTGATTTTCCCGTCGCCCGCCGGATGAACGCCGCCCTGGAGATCATGTATCCGTTAAACAGTGAGTTGATTTCACAGCAGCACCCGGTGTTGATTAATCTGCATGTTGATAGGCTGTTTAATTTTGATGTGGCCTACCTGCACTGGAATCAGGGTTGGGCTTTTTTAGGATATTTTAATATCCGTTTTACGGTTTTTCCCGGTGAGTGATACCTCCGGGATGTTCGGTTTTGACCGCCGGCGGGCACGACGGTGTCCAGGGTGCTTTTGATTGACGCCATTGTTGGGCAAATGCTACAATAAATAAATATTTAATTAAGTGTGTCTTTGATAAAAACGATGGGAATCACGACATGGCAAATGCAACCTCAATCAGTCGATTAAGAGATACATTGCAAAAAACCGTACTTCAATCAGGTCGTTTGTTGAAACGGAAGCTTTCCGACCAACGCAGCATTACCTTTAAAAGCGAGATTGATATGGTCACGGAAATGGATCAACAGGTGGAGCAACACTTTGTTAAGACAATTTCTAAAAATTTTCCGGATCATGAAATTCTTTCTGAGGAACTTATTGAAGCGAGCGGCCAATCATTTCCTGAAAAACCGGCATCCCGGGGGCGATACCGCTGGATTATTGATCCGGTGGATGGCACAACCAATTATGCTCACCGCTTTCCTCATTTTAGTGTTTCGGCCGGGATTGAGCATCAAGGCAAGATGATCATGGGAGCGGTATACAACCCCATGCTCAATGAATTCTTTTATGCAGAAAAAGGCAAGGGCGCTTGGTTAAACACTAAACCTATTCGTGTTTCAAAAACTAAAATAATGCGGCAGGCACTCTTGGCAACCGGATTTCCTTATGATTTGAAGATCAGTACGCTTAATAATTTTAGGGAATTTTTTTATTTTTCTCGGCACTGCCAGGCAATTCGCCGGGCGGGTTCAGCATCACTGGATCTTTGTGATGTGGCATGTGGACGTTTTGATGGTTTTTGGGAATATAAACTCAAACCCTGGGATGTGGCTGCCGCAGCATTGATTATTCATGAAGCGGGCGGCAGGATAACCAATTTGCAGGGAAAAACTCTGACGATTTATGGTGGAACATTTTTAGCCAGTAACCGTATTTTACACAGCGACTTGGTTCAAATGATGAGAAAAGCGGATCAGGCAACAATAACCCTGGGAAAATAATCGCAGACTTCAGATGGCTTAAGAATTTGACAGGAGGACCTGGCATGGCAAACAGTCAAGAAAGAATGCTGAAAATACGAAGGCGGCTGATGCCCGCGATTGTATTGCTGGTTTTAATTATTATTGTGGTCATCCGGTTTTCGCAGTTATCAGAAAAAACCCGGGAAGGCACTACTGTGGGGAACTTGTATCAAATTCGGCAAGCGGTTCTTTTGTATTATCAGGACCACAATGGTATTTTTCCGCGCGAGCTCAGCCCCGGATCTCCCTATAGTCGTTATATGGAGGAATTGCCGGCAGTAGATCATTTGCATCCTCGGGGCGGTGTGCTTTCACCGGTGGGGAATGAAGTGACCTATGGCAACAGTGCGCCTGAAGGGTATGGCAGTGGGTGGTATTATAATTATGAAAGCGGACAGATTTTTATTAATTCCATCGGTCTTGATTCACGGGGAATTTCATATTCAGCCTATTAAAATTCGGTGAGTTTTGTTTGCCGGGGTTTCCATTGGGAGGTGACCGTTTCGATGCAATGGCGGAGAAGAAATTACATCATTAATAAGGATTTTCAATTCCGGTATATTGGCAGGGTGATGTTTGGTATTGTTGTGATGGCGTTGGTGATTGCTTTTACGGTTTATTACACGACTTGGGTAAAAATTATGGATGAATTTTATAATGTTCCGCAAATTGCCGCACAATTTGCGCCGCTGTTTGCTTCGGTAAATCAGATCATGGTTTTACTCTTGATTATTTTTATGCTGACTGCTGCGGTAATTTCGGTTTTTGTTTCTCATTCGATTGCCGGTCCCATGTATCGGTTTGAACGATCGATTGAGGCCATTCGTGCCGGTGATTTGACCTTGAATATCGGCTTGCGAAAAGGGGATGAGTTTAAGCAATTGGCGGATTTGCTCAATGAGATGGTTCAATCATTGCGCAGCAACCTTTCGACTGATCGTCAAATGATTGAAGAAATGGCCGGGTTGATCAGTAAAATTCAAAAAGGCGGTTCATCCAAGTCTAAAGTTTCTCCGACATTGACCAAGGACCTGTCAAAATTAAGCAAGATTTTGCAGCAATTGCAAAAGGATGTTCAGCGTTTTAAATTAAATCATTGATTTGAATGAATAAAAAAATCCCTGCACCTTGTTGGTGCAGGGATTTTTTGTTTTGTGAATTATTCCTTCGGTGTTGTGATTTTTAAAATACGGCTCCAAGGACCGCCGCCGCCGCGATTGATATTGCGTACCTTAACAAAATAGGTGGTTTTGGGAGTGAGATTATTGAAAATATACGGCGGCGTGCTGATCGCCTTGGGCTGGCCGGAATTTTGTCCCTGGCCATCAGTACCGATGCTGACCTCATATTGAAAATAGTATTTGTCGGAAATCCAGGTGAGGGTCAAAGCATTTTCAGAAATATCAGAGAATGCCAGATTGGTCGGTGCGGTAATAGGCGGTGAGGGACGGGTTGTGACCAACATGGTGTCTGACCAAGGGCCTTCACCTGACGTATTAAAAGCGCGAATTTTAATATAGTAGCTTGTATTTGGACTGAGGCCTGTCATGGCATATTTATTTTGTTTGAGTTTTTCAATACCGCGATTACCGGCGCTGACATCTGTTCCAATACTAAGCTCATAGCCGGTGACCGCCTGCATGGCTTTCCAACTAAGCATCGCAGCGATATCAGACACTTCTGAAGCAAGCAACAGGGCCGGTGCGGAATTTGGCGGTGCAATCGGGGTTTCAAACGAAACGAGGGAACTCCAAGGACCCACTCCGGAATAATTTCTTGCCCGAACCTGGACTCTGTACTTGCGGTTTGAGTCAAGCGGTTTTAAAGTCATGGAAGTCCCTTCGCGCTTTTTAAGCATCGTCCATTGACGGCGTTGGGGTGAATAACGGATTTCATAGGTGACAGGCATACTGCCGGCTACTGGTTCCCATCCCAGATAAGCTTCAAAGGGCAAGATGTTGGAGACCGTAAAATTTCGTGGTCCCTCGGCAGGGAGTGTGACGAAACGGACCGGTTCAGACCAATTGCCGGGGCCGCCTAAATTGAGCGCTCTTAGTTTTAAATAATACATACTGTTTTTTTTGAGACCGCTGATACGCGTTTTATTCTGATGGGAAGTATGGACTTTACTCTCGAGCGGATTGTCGTCAAGCGCAACGGAAACCTCGTAGGTGCTGATATCTTCCTGCGCATACCAGGTTAAATTGACATAGGTTCCGGTAATTTCAGTAATCCTGGGTTGGTTGGGTTGCAGGGGAATCGGGAAGGTGGTGAAGCTGATAATATTGGACCAGGCACCGACCTGGTTGTTGGGTAAAATCGGGCGGATCCTCGCATAGTAAGTGGCTTCCGGAATGAGGCCGATGATTTCGGTCGGTGGTGCGGTTACCTCAATTGATTGACTGTTTCCAGCTTCGACATCCAGACCATAAGCAAGTTCATACGCGCTGGCCTGCCGCAGCCTCGGCCAGCGTAATTTGGCACTTGCGTGCTTTACATCAAAAACCACCATTTGTTTTAATCCGCCAGGCAGGGTTTTAAAGCTGACCGGCAGAGTCCAGGAACTTGACCCGGTTGTGTTGACTGTACGAACGCGGACAGCATAGGTTCGGTTGGGGAAAAGGTTTTTTAGCGTGTAAGTGGCATTGGCGGTAATGGTTGTCCCGGTATTGGTACCCTGGCTGTCAGTACCCCATTGGATGTGGTAATAGCGGGAAATGCGCGAGCCGGCAAGGGATTGCCAGCCAATAATTGCCTGGTTATTGGTCTGACCAAGAATCGAGACACCACGCGGCTTGGAAGGCAGGGTCAAAAAAGGAGTGCTTTTTCCCCAGGGGGTTGTCGTGCCATTGACAATTGCACGCACTTTAAAGTAATACTGAGTATTTGGAGAAAGATGAAAAGTGAAGCTGCTGTTTTCGGTAGGTACCAGACCGATATTTTGTCCAATCGGATCTGTACCATACGCAATATCATAAGTGCTTGCGTTGGCGAGTTTATGCCAGTTTAAAACAGCGGATGAATTGTTCCCGCTGCGAACCGACAATCCACTGGGTGCCAGATCAGAAGCAAAGGGAAGTGTTGTAATTGAGATGGGTAAGCTCCAAGGTCCCTGGGTTTTGGGATTGCTGGCCCGGATTTTAATATAATAGGTGGCATTACGGTTTAAATCATGAACCATTGTGAAGTTTTTTTCTGTTGTTTTGAATCCATCCACACTGGCATCCGTATCTGTTCCGTAAGACAGCTCATAATAAATATCAGGTAGATCACGGTAGCGATCGCTCCAGTTAAGATGCACAGATGTATCAGTAATCGTATCCGCTTCCAGATCGGTCATCATGGGAATTTGGGTTGAAAAAGACTGGATTTTGCTCCAGGCAGCAGCCCGGCCGCCAATAATAGCCCGGACTTTTACACGATAGATTGTATTGGGTAAAAGTCGGGTTAGATTTTTTTTCGTGTTGCTTACAAACATGGGTCTGCGGTTGGAAGCGCCTTCATCGGTGCCGAAGGAGAGTTCATACCGGGTGGCTCCCGCAATGGTTTCCCAGCGCACATGAATGGAATTTTGCGTTGGGTTGGAGACAGCCAGGTTGGGGGTGGGTGATTGCCCCGTCAGTTCTTCTGAAAATCCGCCGGACGCACTGAGAAATAGAAAAAAGACTGCAATGATGAACTGTGTGATTTTTGATGTCATTGTCGACTCCATCGTGAAATGAGGAAAATCATATAGTGAATAGAAAGAAAAAGTGTAGTATGTGGACGATTCTACCATAGGCTTCAGCCGGGGGTCTACAAAAAGCTTGGGTAAGATCGATAGTGATCGTGTATAATCATATAAAAATGCAGGCAGGCTCTGGAAAGAAGCCTGTGCAGCTGGTGGAAAGGAAGATACGCTTGGATAAAGTTTACTTAATCAGTCTTAAATTTCAAGGTGGTGCAGATGATGGGGAAGAATCATTGCAAGAATTGGAACGCCTAACCATCACTGCGGGTGGTGATGTTGCCGGGAACAGACTTTTTTCCCGTCCCCATCCCTATGCGGCACTTTTTTTTGGGCCTGGCCAGACCAAAGAAATCAAAAAAACAATTGATGAACTTCGGGTTGATTTGGTGGTTGTTGACCACGAACTCAAACCAAGCCAGCAGCGAAATCTGGAGCAGGTTTTTGAGGTTCGGGTTATTGATCGCACTCAGCTTATTTTGGATATTTTTGCACAGCGCGCCAAGACGCATGAGGGCAAGCTTCAGGTGGAACTGGCCCAGTATTCCTATTTATTGCCGAGACTAAGCGGCAAAGGGGTGGAACTTTCCCGTCTCGGTGGAGGGATCGGAACCCGAGGTCCGGGCGAGACCAAGCTGGAACAAGATCGTCGTCAATTACGTACCCGAATTTCTGTACTTAAAAAGCAGATTGAGACCCTTAAGCGAACACGTAAACTCCATCGCCAGGAACGGGAATCTGTTCCGTTGCCATTGGTTTCCCTGATTGGGTATACTAATGCCGGAAAATCCGCGTTGTTAAAAACATTGACCGGCGAAAATGCTTTTGTACAGGACAAGCTTTTTGCAACACTGGATCTTTCTACCCGTAAACTGATCCTGCCGCCGAGTCAGGAAATATTGCTCACCGACACAGTCGGGTTTATTCGTCGCTTGCCGCATCATTTGGTGGCGGCGTTTCGCGGAACCTTGGAAGAGGTTGTCTCCGCTGATCTCTTACTGCATATCCTTGATTGTTCACATTTTGACTGGGAAGGGCACCTTCGAGTGGTCAACAGCGTGCTCGAAGACCTCAAGGCCCGGGATAAACCCGTTATCTTGGTTTTCAATAAAATTGATTTAGTGAGCCGTGCCATGCACCACCGTTTGCGGTACCAATTCCCCGGCTGTGTTTTAGTTTCAGCTTTGAGAAAGGACGGGATCCAGGATTTATTAGAAGCACTCAAAGTGCAACTGGCCGAGACCTGGCAAGAAATCATCCTGAGAATTCCTTATAACCAGTCCGATATTCTTTCGTTGATTAAACGCCGGGGCCGGATCATCAAAGAAATTTATGGACCCAAAATTATCACCTTGCAAGCGGAGCTGCCACCCCAAATCATTGGTCTCGTCAAGCAGTGGAAAAAGGAAATGAAACTCGCCGGGAAATAAAATTTTTATCTATCGTGCCAACGCGAACACAATGAGCAGCTTGCCCGGCGTATGCGGGGGCGAATGCCGGGTGCCGGGTGAGCCATTGCTGAAGCGAGTCAATACCGCCAAAGGTGGATATTTGTATAAAAATATCCAGCCAGTCCTGAAAAAGTTAACTGACAGATAATTTTTTGAGGAAGCTTGATCAGGTCATTTTTCGGATGGATTCCTGGAGGGAGTCGGAGGCGGTGGAGATTTCCTGAATACTGTCGGTGACCGAGACCATGGAATTGTTGAGTTCTTCCATACTGGCGGCGATTTCTTCCAGTGCGGAGGCATTATCTTCGGCGAACACGATTACTTCCCGCATGTTGCCCTGGACTTCGTCTGTTCGTTCCAATTGCGAACTGGACAGGGTGGACATGGATGCCACGCGCTGTTCCAGGTTGCTGACGGATTTTACGATGATGGCCAGTGATTTTTCAGATTCAGTCATGGATTCCCGGCCGGATATTACATGTTTGGCACCGTCGGTCATGGACGTGACCGCAGACCGGTTCTCATGCTGGATGCGTTGCACCAGAGAGCCGATTTGTTTGGTGGCATCCCCGGATTCTTCGGCCAGCTTTTTGATCTCGTCCGCCACCACAGCAAAGCCCCGGCCCGCATCGCCGGCCCGGGCCGCCTCGATCGCTGCGTTTAGCGCCAGCAGGTTGGTTTGCTCGGAGATCTGCGTGATCACTTCAAGCATCTGGTCAATTTCCTGAATCGTGCCGCTGAGCTCTTCTACTTGGCGGACGTTTTGATCGAAGATATTGAAAAGGAGGTTGATTTTTTCGATGGCGGACTGAATGATCCGGCTGCTATCTTCGGCGGTAGAATGCGTGAGTCGGGCCAGATTGCTGGCCTCATCCAGGGAGGTAAGGAATTTTTTCAGGGAAGCGGCTTGGTCTTGGATGGTTTTGGCCGAATTGACCGTATGTTCCCGCTGCTGCTCGGCATTGGTGGCAACAGAGGAGATATTGCTGGTGACCTCCTGGGTTGCGGCGCTGATTTCTTCAGCCAGGGATGACAAGTGTTCAGAGATTCGCTGCAGGGTCTCGGTCAGGGATTTGGTGCGGAAGATTGCAGTTTGGATGGATTCGAGAAAATGACTCATATTATTAAATGTACTGGCCAATAGACCGATTTCATCGCGGGTGTTGACGTTTATAGTGTGTGTTAGATCTCCGGCGCCAATTTTCTGGGCACCCGCCTGTAAAAGCTTAATCGGCCTGGTTAAAGTACGCGTAAAGAAAAATGCCGCGATAACACCAAGCACAAGAATACCTATGGAAATTATAAAAATCTGTAGTGTCGCTGTATGAATAATTTTATTTGATCTTTCCTGTGAAGCACCCAGCACCATGGCGCCGATGAGTCGGCCATTTATCAACAGCTTCCTTCTCGCCTCTATGACGTCTTTATCCTCGCGTTTCGTTTTGTTTATATAAAATGAATCTTCAACAGTTTTGGTATAAGGAACAGGTTGACTGTAATCAAATTGGGTTATTTCATTAAATATTTCAGGTTCTTCCCGGCTCACGCGGGAATAGTCGCTATCACCGATTATCCGGCCGCGGTCATCATAAATCGTAATATAGATAATATCTTCCTGTTTAAGCACGTCAGTGCAGACTTCTTTTAATAAAGGATAATCCCATGACACTAACATCTCCTTGCAATTGGTCGCCAGATTTGAAGATAAGGTTTTTAACCGGATGATATTTTCAGTGTGAATGATTTTTTGGATGTTGAAGGAAAATGACAGCGTCAAGGCAAGAATGGCTGCCACGAGCAGGGCAACGGTTACAATCAAGTATTTATTAAGAATACTTAAACCCAGAACCTTAGTTTTCGAAAAAATTGTTTTTTCCCCCATCATAGACTCCGTTATGAAAGTGAATCAACATGAGATTAACCCGCCGACAAGGAGCTGCACTAGGTGAATCCGGCTTCGGCCAAAAGTTTGCGGAGCTCCTTTTAGTTGATTATAGTTATCCTGAAACCAAAGCATTCCTTAATCAGACAGTATAATTTATTTATCAAACTTTTTTTTCCAGTAATCCAGGTCATAAAATTTTTCACCGTGAATCGAATCACACGCTTTTTTTACCGTATTATAATCCGCTAATTCTATAGATACCCATTTTTCGTATTTTTTATTCACCAATTGGATATCAGCAAGATTTTTTTTATGCATGTTAAGGAGTGCCTGTTTGACTTTTTTTAATTCTTTTTTAGGAATTGTTTTGGTATTGACGCAAAGCGGGAACTCCGGTACGGCAGGATGCCGCCAGAGACTTCGCAACTGTTCTTTTTCTTCATTGTATTGATTGAAAGTGGCTTCATTTATGAAACAAGCGGCAAACTGTCCAATAATAACCGCTTGCGCAGCTTTATCATGCCTGCCGAGATGTTCAAATTGAAAATATTTAAATTTGTCAATTCCCTGGTCTTTCAGCCAGCCGGTCGGCATGAGATTGCCGGAAGTGGAAGAAGGACTGGTCCCGCATACTTTTTTTCCTTTTAAATCTTTAAGTGATTGGTAGGGAGATTCAACTTTAACCGCGAGATGGCCGTAATAAGTCGGGGAACCGGATTTTTGAGCGCAGGCAAAGGGAAGCACCGGGCCGCTGCCGGCAGCTTGTACGCAGGTAACGGGCGCAAGAAATGCAAAATCAATTTCACCGGCCACAATATCTTTCACCACGGCAGTGTATCCGCCGGTAACCCCGGTGGTGGGATACAGTTTTAAACGTATATCCAGGCCGGTTTCCGCGCGAAGAACTTTTTCTATTCCCTTGAATCTTTCCATCATCTCCGTGGGTTTTCTAAGTGGCAAAATACCGAGATAATATGTTTTTGCCCAGATTTCTCCCGCTTGCGCCAAGCTAAAACAGATCAACATAATTCCTAATAATTTTTTTGTCATTTTTTTCTCCTTTTTAATAGTTTAGCAACCTAAAAAAAACATTGGTATTTATGAGTGAAAAGTATTACTTTATAATAATGCATCACAGGGATTCTTGCGTCAAGCGAATAAGTAAAACTATTTCCGGAGCGCGCTGATTTGGACTTTGTTTTTTTAAGAAGGGGTGTATGAAAGGGTGACATCAAGACACGGACCGGAAAAAAGAAGTCTTGATACTTTTATGTGCGGTGTTGTAATATTTAATAATTAAAAGTGGAGCAAACTAAGATTAATACAAACATGTCGATGCGATAAAGGCGTAGCAGCCAAAATCAGTCGTATGGGTGTGAATAGGGGGTGAGCATTTTTTAGAGAAAATTATTTTTAATTATATCGAGATAAGAAAACAGTAAAAAAATAATTCAAAACAGGAGGATGCTTAATGTCGGATTTGCTGAAACGGTTTGTGGTTTGTTTGGGCGCACTATGTATGTTATCCCTGGGAGCGGCGGCAATGGCGGAAGAAACAGTGCTTCAGACGGTTCAGCCGGTGACAACGGAAACCGCGCCTAAGGTTGCGCCAAAAATTCCTGCGCCGGTTGCTATTACTGATTTGAAGGTGCATGGTTTTATCCAGGCTTACTATGCGTGGTATGAAAAAATGAATCCGGACAGCTATTTTGAAATCAAACGCGCCCGGATGACATTGGAAGGGGTAATTGCCCGGGCGGTTAAAAGCAAAATTCAAGTTGACATGGCTTCGGCGACGAATGTTTTGTTGGATGCATATATTAGTTACAAACCTTTTTCGTATCTGAATTTAAAAATGGGTCAAGTTAAAATACCCTTTAGTGAGGAACAAATAGGTTCTTCCGCCAAACTGGCTGTTTTTCATCGCTCTGAAGCGACCAGCAAACTTTCCTATAACTATGATCTGGGACTCATGGCCGATGGCAAGCTCTTGGGAAATAAAATTTATTATGGCGCGGGTGTGTTTAATGGCACTGGCCGTAACCAAGCGGATAACAATGATAACAAAGATGTTGTGGGCCGCGTGGTTTTGACACCCATGGCAGGGAGCGGTTCTTTTTTGGACGGTCTTTCTCTGGGGGGGGCTGTTCAAGTTGGCCGCCAACCGCAGGCAGGGACGGATGAAGGTGAACGCACCCGCTACGGTGGACTGTTGAAGTACGCATACGCCGGCTTTACATTACAGGGTGAATATATCTATCAAGAAAAAGAACAAGTTGACGCGAGCAAAAATTTTGCTTCAGGCTGGTATGGGCTGGCTACTTATTGTGTTGTTCCGGAGTTGGATGTTGCAGTGAAATTTGAGATGTACGATCCTGATCAAGCTGTTGAATTGGATGGGAGTCAGGTCGGGAGTATTGGCTTGAATTATTTCTTTAATAAGATGAAGGTTCAAGCAACGTACCGTTTGAAAAAGAGTGAAACCGACATTAATCCCATTAAAGAATTTTATTTAATGACGCAAATTAAATACGGGAAAAAATAAAGGTTCTGATTTTGGTTTTTTTAAGTCGCGTTTTTTGGATTGGGGACACCTTACTTAATTGTTAACAATCATTTTTGTCCAAAGTAAGTATTACAGTATGTGATAAAGCCGGTTAGAATGTTTGTTTTTAAAGAAAAAAACGCATTAGCAATAAAAGAGTATGGCTATAGTGAGCCATGTCGTCGAGGCTTGCTTGAGCGTTGACAGCGTCGGTTTTTCTTTAAAAATAAGCATTCTAACCGGCCTGGTAACAGGGTGTTTTGTGAATTAGGACAGCAGTGATTAACAATGTATATTAACTTGAGTAAGGTGTTCCCGGAAGAAAAAAAGACCGATGGTCATAAGATTATCGTGCCGGCGCGAACACAATGGGCAGCTTGCCCCGCGTATGCGGGGGCGAATGCCGGGTGCCGGGCAAGCCTGTGGATTTTTATCACCTTGCAAGTCAAACTCCCGCCTGAAATTATATCATTCTATTTCCTGCAAAAAAACTCCGAAAACGGGACAAAAATGGTAAGATGAGTTTTAATTTAAGTGGAAAAGGGTAAGCCTATTCGAAGAAAGGGTCATGCCGCTTTCAACTATTCGTCTTGACAGGTGAAAGGCATGTCCGCATAATCGGTGTTTTAATTGAAGGAGCCAATGACTTATTATGTCTGAAAATGAAGCCAAAACATTGAAAGCCGCAGTGATCGGTGTGGGCAGCCTGGGTCAGCATCATGCCCGGGTTTATACCCAAATTTCCGGAATTGAACTGGTGGGGGTTGCGGATAGTAGTCAAAAACGGGCCCAAGAAATCGCGAAAAAATGCCATTGCCAGGCGTTTGTGGATTATCATGACCTGATTCAGGCAGTTGATCTGGTCTCGGTGGTTGTGCCCACCGCAGTCCATTATGCAGTGGCCAAAGATTTTTTAGCAAAAGGTGTTTCCGTGCTTTTAGAAAAACCCATGACGCGGACAGTGGAAGAGGCGGATGAGCTGATTGCTTTGGCCAAAGTCAACCAGGCGACGCTTCAAATTGGGCATATCGAACGCTTTAATCAGGCAATCCAGGAACTCAAGAAGGTACTGGATTCTCCAAAGTTTATCGAGGTCCATCGTTTGGGTCCTTATTCGCAACGCAATACTGATATCGGGGTGACCCTTGATTTGATGATCCATGATCTGGATATTATTCTTGATCTGGTCGGTGCACCTGTGGAACAGGTGGAAGCCACGGGTGTGCGGATTCTCTCTGAGCACGAAGATATTGCCAATGCACGGATTACCATGAAAAACGGCTGTGTGGCCAATGTCAATGCCTCGCGGGTGACGATGGATGCGCAGCGTAAAATCAGAATTTTTTCACCCAGCAGTTATATAAGTATTGATTACCAAAAACAGGAACTTTCTATTTACCAATTGAAAAAGGGACGGAAAATTGATGAAAATAATCTTATGAAGATGATTGATCGTAAGCGAATTGTGTTCGGGAAAAAGGAACCGTTGATGATTGAATTAACCGCGTTTGTAGACGCGATCCGCAACCGGACCGAGCCGGAAGTGACCGGCCTGGCAGGGCGTGAGGCTTTGGCCGTGGCAATTGAGATCAGCAAGCAAATAAAAAAACAGGATTATTCTGCGTAAATAATGAAAAAAATAATGTTTGTGGCCGGAGAAGCGTCGGGCGACCAGCACGCGGCTGAGGTCTATAAAAAGATAAAGCAACAACGTCCCGAAATAGAGGCGTTTGGGATGGGCGGCGCCATGCTGGAGGCCGCCGGGGTACGGATTGAGGTTGACCTGGTCTCGCATGCCGTGATCGGGATTGTGGAAGCATTGGCCAAGATTAGTGAGTTTTTTAAAATCCTCACCTTGGCAAAAAGGCTTTTAGAAAAAGAACGCCCGGATGCGGTGGTCCTGACGGATTTTCCTGATCTTAATTTTCGGATTGCGGCGTACGCAAAGTCATTGGGTATTCCTGTGATCTATTTTGTCAGCCCTCAAATTTGGGCTTGGCGTAAAGGACGCATCCATACCATTAAAAAAATTGTGGACCACATGATTGTGGTTTTTTCTTTTGAAGAACCGCTCTATCGCAAGGCCGGTATTCCGGTAACCTTCGTAGGGCATCCTTTGCTTGAACAGGTGAAACCGGAAGTGCCGGTCGCGCAAAGACGGCAAGCGCTTTTGGGAGAGGCCCGGGGACCTTTGGTTGCATTGCTGCCGGGAAGCCGCAGACAGGAAATTGAGTTTTTATTGCCGACCATGGCCGGGATTGCAAAAAGGCTTCGGGAAAAACATCCGCAAATACAGTTTGTTGTTCCGGTAGCGCGAACCGTTTCTGCGGAGCGCATTGCAGCGATTCTGGACAAGGTTGGGTTGGCGGCACAGCTGATTCGTGAGCAACCGTATAGCGCTCGCGCTGCGGCTGATCTGGCGATTGTCTCGTCCGGCACAGCCACGTTGGAAACCGCGATTTTGGGAACACCCATGATTGTCGGGTACCGTATGAAACGGATCAGCTACTGGCTGGCTCGGATTTTTGTGAAATTGAAATTTTTTGGATTGGCCAATTTGGTGGCAGATGAAAAAATCGCGCCTGAGTTTTTACAGGATGCATTTTCGCCTGAAAAAGTTTTCCCAATCGCCGAGGCCTTGCTGCAGGATCAGGCGATGATTGAGAAACAGAAACAAGGCTGGGCGCGGGTTCGCAATCGCCTGGGCGGGATCGGCGCAGCCGCCAGGACCGCTGAGGTCATTTTAAAAATAATCGGGTAGGGACATGCGTTTTTTATACAATTTTATTCTTCAATTGATTACATTGTTGTTGTCACCGTTTTTCTTGATAGGTCTGCTTTTTTCCGGAAAGCTGCGTCTTCATCTGGGTCAGCGCCTGGGATTTCATTCACGCAAGATGCGGAAACAATTTCAGGAAATGCCAAGACCGCGCGTTTGGCTGCATGCGGCCAGTGTGGGTGAATTGTCCGCCATAACACCGATAGTCCAGGCATTAAAGGAACGCAATCCAGACATGGCAATTGTGGTCTCAACCAATACGGCTACGGGGTATGCTTTGGCGATGCAAAAAATGACATTTGCATCTGCCTGCATTATTATGCCGCTTGATTATCCCGGTGTGGTCAAACGTGTTTTTAAAATGGTGGAGCCCAATTTGCTGGTGATTGCCGAGACCGAGTTGTGGCCCAATGTGATTCGTCTGGCGAAAAAAAACGGCTGTCAGATGGCACTCATCAATGGACGCTTGTCGGAGAAAAGTTTTCAGCGGTATCGAAAAATCCGCAGCATGGTCAAGCAGATGCTTGCCGGCTTTGATCTGATTGCGGTCCAATCCAAAGCAGATGGTGAGCGTTTCAAAGCGCTGGGGGCGAATCCGCAACGGCTCAAGATGATTGGGAATGTTAAATTTGATGTTTCCAGCGGTTCGGGAATTCCCAAGCTGAAAGAGGACCTCCGGCTGGCTCCGGGTCGGCCGGTATGGGTCGCGGGATCAACCCGGCCGGGTGAAGAAGAGATGGTGCTGGAAGCGTTTGCCAAGGTACAGGAAAAAGTCCCCAACGCGGTTTTGATTCTGGCATTGCGGCATCTGGAACGGTTGCGGGATATTGAACGATTGCTCACACAAAAACGAATTGCATTTACACACCGCTCCCGGGTCGGCAAAGAGCTGATTGATTTTCCGGTGATTCTATTGGATACCATGGGTGAATTGGCGGAAACTTATGGTTTGGGTACCGTGGCATTTGTAGGCGGGAGCTTACAGCCTTTTGGCGGACATAACCCGCTTGAACCGGCAGGTCTCGGCGTCCCGGTTCTGATTGGACCGCACACCGAGCATTTTGCCCAAGTTACACAAATGCTTCTGCAAAGCGGCGGGGCCAAAGTGGTAACCACAAGTGAGGAACTGGCGCAAGCGGTGAGCACGCTGCTGCTTGCGCCTGAGCAAGCCGGGCACATGGGGGAGCAGGCTAAAAAAGTGGTCGCAGCCTGTCAGGGAACTGCCAATGAGACGGTAGAGCTGCTGCAAAAATTAATGCTGATCAAGCGCTGGGCCGGAGAGGTCCGCAAATGGCGTCAGGAATCCCTTCAAAATCAAGGTTACACAACACCCAAAGAAATTTTGTCCAATGATTGGACGGAGTGGTAATCATGCAAATTATTTTACTGCTATTGAGCCGGTTGTACGGTTTGGGCGTACGCATGAATCGTCTGCGGATGCAGCGCAAGCCGCGTCATCGGTTCGCAGTGCCGGTGATTTCGGTGGGCAACATTACAGTCGGCGGAACCGGCAAGACCGAGGCAGTGGCATTGATCTGCGGGATACTGCGCAGCTTGGGATTGCAACCAGGTATCTTAAGCCGGGGATATGGCCGTAAAAGCCGTCAATCGGTTTTGGTGGTTTCCCGGGGAAAGGGTCTGGAAACCAGTGTGCAAGACGCGGGTGATGAACCGGCACTTTTGGCGAAGCGGTTGTATGATGTCCCGGTTATTGTCGGCAAGGACCGGACCGCAACCGGAAAAATAGCGACAAATGAACTGGGGTGCAATGTTCTTGTCTTAGATGACGGATTTCAACGGCGGGATCAGGTGTATCGCGATTTGGACATCGTTTTAATTGATGCAGGTGATCCTTTTGGGGAAGAGGAGTTGTTGCCGGCCGGTCGTTTGCGTGAACCGCTGACAAGTTTGAAAGAAGCGGATGTCATGATAATTACCCGGGCGGATCAGTATCCTTTGAAGGTGATTTATAAAAAACTGGAAAAAATTGTTCCTCAAAAATTGTTGTTCACCGCGTGTCATACAGCCAAGCAGTTGGTTTCAGTAAACGATCATACGCGGCAGTCCTTGGATTATTTGAATGAACGCAAAACACTGGCAGTTTCAGGAATTGCCCGGCCGCTCAGTTTTGAAAAGAGCTTGGAAAAAGCCGGTGCCCGGATTAGCGCATGTTTGCGGTTTCAAGATCATCATTGGTTTACCCGGCAAGACCGGGAACGTATTGCCGGGCAGGCCCGGTCTTTGGGTGCCATGGTGGTCACAACCTCCAAAGATGCGGTTCGGATGCCGGTGGATGAAGTGTTCAAGGATGTGTCGGTTTGGGCGCTGGAAATAGAGATGGAAATTCTTTCGCCACAAAAGGGATTGGAAAAATTATTGGAAACAGTTGTGGCAGAAAAAAAAAAGAACCTGTAGGAGCGACCGGCCGGTCGCCCCTACAGGTGATTATTTAGGAAAGAAGAATTTTAATGGGACGCATACTCATAGTACGTTTAAGCTCCATGGGTGATATTATTCTCACCCAACCGGCGATCGCGGCGGCACACCGGGCCGGTCATGGAGTGGATTTGGCGGTGCATCCGGACTATGTTGCTTTGGGGAAAATGCTGCCCGGGGTTGACCGGGTATTGTGTTCAAAAGTGGAATTTGCCGCAGCGTATGATTGGGTATTTGATTTACACGGCACGCTGCGTGCAAGGCGCCTTTTGCGGGAGGTTAAGACCAAACAGCTCATCCGGTATCGCAAACGGGCAGTGGGGCGCCGGCTTTTGGTTCGGCCCCAGGGCAGATCGGTTTTCTGGAACCGGTTTAGCGGACTAAAAAAAGATGAACAGGTTTTAAAATGGTATGGGGAAGCATTGGGCCGGGCAGGGATTACTGTGCCGGAAAAGCAGCCTACCTTGCAGATTTCCGAGTGGGCTCACGCAGCTGCTTTGCAGACGCTGCAAAAGTACGGGATAAAAAAAGCGGACAGGATTGCGCTGTTTGTACCCGGAGCTAAATGGCGCGCCAAGCGATGGCCCCTGGAGTATTTTATTGAAACAGCCAAACAGTTGCAAAAGACGCATAATCTTATCCCGGTTTTTACCGGCAGTATGCAGGAGCGGGAACTGTGCGGGCAAGCAGTTCAAGCGATTGACAACCGGGTGGTCTCGCTCGCAGGATTGACCAATATCCCGGCCATGGCGGCGGTGTGCAGCCGGGCGGATATCATGATTACCAATGACTCAGGCCCCATGCATTTGGGGCTGGCAGCCGGTACCTCGGTGGTAGCGCTCTTTGGTCCGACCGTGAGTGCCTTTGGGTTTGCGCCGCAGTTACATCCGCGTGCCGTTGTTTTGGAAAAAGAGCTGGCCTGTAGGCCCTGTACACTGCATGGTGGCGAGGTCTGCCCTTTAAAACATCATGCATGTCTGCGCGGGATTCAGGTGGATACGGTTTGTGAAAAAGTCGCAGAAATTTTAGAATTGAATCCCAGAAAAAGAAAAAAGGACGATTGAGCATGGGCACATCCATCACAGCCGTTATCATTGCCAAAAACTCGGCGGCAACCATTCACCAATGTATTGCTGCGCTGCGTTTTTGCGATCAGATTCTGGTGGGTGAAAATAATTCAACGGACAATACCCTGGAACTGGCGCGAAAAGCCGGGGCCAAGGTGCGTTCGGTTGCCTGGGAGGGCTACGGCAAAACCAAGAACCGGTTGATTGATGAAATTGATTCGGGCTGGATTTTATCGATTGACGCCGACGAAGTGGTGACGCCTGAATTGGCCGGGGAGATCCGTCAAATTGCCGAACAAGCAGATGTCCAGGATGCCTATTTCATTGGACGCAGAAATTATTTTCTCGGGAAAGTGATTGCCCATTGCGGTTGGCAGCCTGATTGGCAGCTCCGGTTTTTTCGGGCCAAGAGCGCACGGTTTGAGGAAAAGCATGTGCATGAGGCGCTGGTCACGGAAAAAGGAAAAGGCTATTTTAAGCAGCCGTTGGATCATTATTCTTACGCAACGATTGAAGATTATTTTAAACGATTGAATCACTATACAAATTTGGCGGCCCAAGACCGCTTTGAACGCGGGAAACGGGTTTTCGGCTTGCGGATGGTTTTTGATCCGCCCTGGACGTTTGTGAAAATGTATTTTATTAAGCAAGGCTGGCGGGATGGCTTTGCCGGGCTTGTCCTATGCGTGTTTTCAGCGTTAAATACGCTGGTCAAACATGCCAAGCACTGGGAACTGGCGCGAAAATAGAAAATGTGTTTTCTGACATTTTTATCAAAATCAAGTAATCCAGTAGATGATAGCGCCGGTCGTCGGAGTGCTTGTTTTTAAAGAAAAAGAACGCATCAGCAATATAGGTGTCGTTCAAGTGGGTCGGATCGTCGAAGTTTGCTTGGTTGTGTGTTGACAGTATTGGTTTTTCTTTAAAAACAGGCATTCCGACGACCGGCTTTGCAACAGGATATTTTGTAAATTAAAAGGGATCATTGCTGAAAAAGCAGCATGTTTCAATGAGGTGACGATGGAAACTTATTTAGAGACACAACCAATAAAAAAAGCCGTGCCGATTGTATTTGTTAATTATCATGGGACCATCGGCGGCGGACAGAACCATTTATTGACCATTTTAGATGGGTTGGACCGGCAACGATTTTTGCCGCATGTGGTTTGCTGCCAGGACGGTCAGTTTGCCAAAGAGCTTCGCCGGCGCGGCATTCCGTTGGAAATTATTCCTTTTTGGAAAGGTAAGCTTCGCTACTTGCATAAAAATTTGCCTGCACTCTGGCAATTTTACCAGTATGTGAAAAAGGTGTCCGCTCGTCTGGTGCATGTGAGCGGGCTCCAGGAAGCAAAGCTGGCCGCCTATGGATGCAAGTGGGCCCGTGTGCCCATGGTTTGGCTGGTGGCGCCATGAAAAAAAGACGCAAAGGTTATGTTGGCCGGGCCATGCAGGCTTTGGCCGGGAAAACTCATACCTTTATTTGTATTTCCGATTATGTTGAGCAGCTGGTAACCGGGTATGGTATTCCAGCGGCGAAGTGCCGTCTGATTCATTGTTCCACCAATACAGCGGTGAAAAAAGAATTTCCTTCCTCTTTGCGGGAAGAATTGGCGATTGACTACGATGCTCCGGTGGTGGGTACCACCGGTATTTGGCGGCCCAACAAAGGATTTCCTTATTATATTGCAGCTGCTGAGATTATTAATCGGTGGAATCCCATGGTACGGTTTTTACTGGGGGGCAAAGCCTATCCAACCGATGCATCCTTTGCAACGCTGCTTTGGATGCGCGGGAGCATTCTTAGGACATCCGGTGTCATGAAATATACCGGGTTTTTAGAGGATATTGGGAAATTTATGTCTGCGCTGGATGTTTTTGTGCTTCCAAGCGAGTGTGAACCATTTGGTTTGGTTCTCATTGAAGCCATGGCGCGCGGTATTCCGGTGGTGGCTACACAAGCAGGCGGGGTTCCGGATATTGTCACCCATGGCGAGACCGGTCTTTTGGTGCCGCCCCGTGACCCGGAAGCATTGGCCGAGGCGATTAATGATCTTGTATGCCATCCTACCAAGCGGATGCAGATGGGCGAGACGGCAAGGGCACAGGTGAAAGAAAAATTCAGCCGCGAGACCATGATTAAAAAATATCAAGAATTTTATACAGAGGTTGTACAAGAACAATGATGAAAATTTCTGCGGTCGTACACACGTATAATGAAGAGCACAACATAAAGGATTGTCTGGCAACCCTGACATTTGCTGATGAGATCGTTGTGGTGGACAACGAAAGTTCCGATCAGACCGTGGAACTTGCCAAAGCTTGTGGTGCGCGGATCGCGACGTATGCCGGACACCATGGTTATCCCGAACCGGCGCGGGTTTTTGGATTGACACAGTTAAATCATGACTGGGTGTTTATTCTGGATGCGGACGAACGGGTTACTCCGGAACTTCGTGCTGAATTGCTTGCAGTTAAGGACGCGGCTCAGGCCCAAGACGGGTATTGGGTCCCGATTAAAAATTTTCATTTTGGGCGCTGGCTTCAGCACGGCGGTCTTTATCCGGATTATCATATGCGTTTTTTTAAAAGGGAAAAAGGCGGTTATCCGGAAGTGGGGCTGCACCGCGGGATTGAGGTCTCAGGCGAAACCGGATACCTGCAAGAAAATATTCTGCATTTTTCGTATCGCGACATTTATCATTATTTTGAAAAATTCAATACCTACACAACAGTTGAGGCCGAGCGCATACTTACACTCAAACGGCGGCCTACCGGGTATTCGCTTTTAATGAAACCGCTGCATCGGTTTACGAAATCCTATCTTTTCAAGGGTGGTTTCAAAGATGGATTGGAAGGTTTTTTATTTCATCTTTTTTCTGCTGCATATATTTTCACGAGCGAGGTAAAGGCTTGGGACACCTATCGCAGACAAAACGAACATTTGCCGGTTTTTTCAACTATGTTCAAAAGGAAAGCATAAATCATGTCCAAACAGACCCAGGGGCCCAAGAAAATTTTGCTGCGCAGTCCCAATTGGGTGGGGGACGCTGTCATGGGCACACCGGTGGTGGTTGCCTTGAAAAAAACATTTCCCCATGCAGCCATTCATGTGCTGGCCCGTTCGTGGGTGGCACCGCTTTGGGAAAATCATCCGGCCATTGACTGCGTGATCGGGTTGGACCGGAAATTGGGATGGGTCCGGTGGATCCAATTGATAATGCAATTGCGCAAGGAAAAGTATGATCTTACCATTTTGCTGACCAATGCGTTTTCAGCTGCCTGGCTTGCCTTTTGGAGCGGCATTCCCAAGCGTGTCGGCTATCGTACGGACAATCGTGGCTGGCTGCTCACTCAGGGCGCGGTCTGGAACAAGAGTCTGGAGCAGATTGCGCGGCCGAAAATTTATCTGACCCTCGCCCGGCTGGCCGGCGCAGACGTGGACCTGTGCGAACACTGGGATTTTGTGGTCAAACTTACTTCTGAAGAAATTGGCGCAGCACGCTCTTTGGTGGGTCCGCATGCCGGGCAGCGACTGGTGGGGATTGCCCCGGGATCAGTGGCAAAAAGCCGGCGGTGGCCGGTCAAACGCTACGCTCAAATTGTCGATCGTTTGACAGCATCGGGATTTAAAGTCGTGCTGGTGGGCAGTCCGGTGGATGCGGAGGCGGCCAGGCAGGTTGCGCGCCAGGCAAAAAACAAACCGTTGATTACTGCGGGTCAAACCGGATTGCGTACCGGTTTGGCAGTCATAAAACAATTGGCACTGCTGATTAGCAATGATTCGGGGGCCATGCACATGGCCTATGCGCAAGATGTCCCTGTCCTGGTATTGCAAGGCGCTGCTGATCCGGCAGTGACCGGTCCTTTTGGAAAACACAGTGCGTATCTACGTGATCATTCTCTGGCATGTGCACCCTGTGTGCGCAATGAATGCAAATTCAGCGAGCTCAAGTGTATGCAGCATATTTCTGTGGAGCAAGTCTGGGAAAAAATCCGGGAAATGTTAAAAATCAAGAGTAGAAAGAAATAATGAATGTGATTGTACGTGATCAAAGAAAAATACTAGTATTATATTAGTGAAAAAATCAAGTATGCGGTTTTTGACCATAGAACATATCATTTTTCTTGGATGCGGAACTCGCCCTCCTTCGGAGAAGCTTAAACAGTCCTATCCTTCGAAAAATGATATGTTTTATGGTCTTGTCACAGTGTTTTCGAATTCATTGATGTGATACAAAAAATAACTGCATTAGGATGATTTTGCAGCCGTGTAATTTTTTTGACAGGAGTGGCGTATGATGAAAAGTAATCATATGGTGGTGATCAAAGTTCGCGCACTGGGAGATACGCTGCTGGCAACCCCGGCCTTGCGCGCGCTGCGCCATGCCAATCCGGAAGCCATGATAACCGTGGTTGTTTCATCCTCCGGCGCAGAGGTGTTGGCAGGTAATCCGCATGTAGACCGGGTATTGGTTTATGACAAAAAGGACCTGCTGACATCCCTGGGTTTTATGGCCCAACTGCGTCGTTCACGCTATGATCTGGCGATCACTTTGCACGCTTCTTTTAGGACCGCGCTCTTAGCCCGGGCTACAGGCGCAAAAAAACGGGTTGTCCACAATCACAGCGGTCCCGACCATTTTACTACCATTCCCATCACAGCAAAAAAAGAATCCAAGTCAGCCATTGAACGTGATCTTGATGTTGTCCGCGCAATGGGGATACCCGATACTGGAAGCACACTGGAGTTTGTTCTGGAAAAAGCAGACCGGCTTTGCGTGGATGGTTTTTTTAGGCAGAATAATTTGGCAGCTGACAAGTCCTTTTGGGTGCTGGCACCAGGGGCGGGCAAGGCGCGCAAGCGCTGGACAGCGGGGCAAGCAGTTGCATTTTTGGATGGCATGGAAAAAAAACGGTACGGTCCCTGGATTTTACTTTCAGGACCCCAGGAAGAAGCGCTTACCCGGGAAATCAGTCTGTACGCTAAATCCAGGCCGTTGGTTTTTCAGCAAGAATTAAAAGAAGCCGGTGTTTTAATGCAGATGAGCCGCGGGGTGGTTACCTGTGATTCCGGACCCAAACATATCGCCGTGGCAGTGGGTGCCAAAACAGTGACACTTTGGACGGATGAACCTGAAGCGGAATGGCACCCCTATGATCTTGCCCGGCACACGCTGGTGCGGTCGGTTACCGGCCGGGTGGAGGATATCCCGGCGAAGCAGGTCATGCAGGCGTTTATGAACCATTTTGGGAAATGAGGGTGTGGAAGCCACAATCATCAGGAGGTCGTGAATGTCTATGAAATGGACGGCAGTGCTGGTTGTTCTTATAATAATGGTTATTACGGTAAAGGCAAAGGTTTCAGCCAGCACACATGGCGGGGTGGAATTTATCGGAAAGCATTGTGAGGTGCGCAAAGCCATTACCATCGGCCATTCCAGGGACGGCGGGGATGAGTGGGAAAGTCTCAAACAACAGGAGGCGGAAGCCAAACCCGTGATTGAGGCATTGGGTAAATGGTTGGATGCGTATTTGGTTGAATTGAAATCAACTGGATCAACCCATCCTTGGGCACGGGGAATTTTGACAGCGTATAAGGGTCCCGATAAACCTACCGGAGAGGAATGTTTGCTTAATTTGAGTATCGTGGGCTATGACAGCACCTATGTAATATTTTATGTCCGGGAAGATGCCTGGTTACCCGTGGAGGAAATGTTTTTGTCCCTGTTCAAACAAAGGATTTGGAAGCAGACGCCGGAAGAAAAAGCCGGGCGTATAAAACAGGGTAAATTGCATTTGGGGGATTTTGAAAAAGGTACCAGTTTTCAAGCGGTCGATTATTTGAAGCCTGACGAAGAGCAGGACTTCGATGTTGTTTATTATGATTTTGACCGTTTGTCGGTCTGTCAATATGACAAAGCCGGTGTTGAAAAGCTTCGACGCACGACGCGGGATAAGGATGCAACCAAGCGCCGTGATGCCCTGGCGGTTTTGGGCTGCGGCGGCTATTGTGCTGATCCGGCGTTTTTCGAATCTTTTTTAACTGCCCGGGAACCGGCAATCCAACGCGAGGCTGTGCACGCACTTTTACTTCTTCCGGATAAAAAAGGCAATGCACTGTTGAAAAAACATTTCGAATCCATTGCCGGAATTTTCGCTGAGGATCAGCGCAAGCTGGCGGAAAAATATTTAAAATAAAGTAATTCGAAATTATTATCAGGAGGACTGTTGTGGCAAATACGATTAAAACCATTCTCGATACCTGTAATCCGCCTGCGGGAGCTCACTTAAATTGGTTTGCCAAGTGGCTGGTCATTATTCGCGCTTGTGTCTTTTCCATGACAGTATTTTCTCCATTAATCGCCATTTTACTGGCTTGGCGCACAGGCCAGACCGATTGGATTAGAGCACTTTTGGTTATACTCGGATTGTTGCTCGCGCATGCGGCCAACAATGTGCTTAATGATCTTATGGATTACCGCAGCGGGGTGGATACACCTGATTATTATCGAGTGAAATATTCTTTTCATCCTTTGACCTCGGGGTGGGTGACCCAGCGCCAATTGTTTGGTGCTTTTCTGCTTTTTTCTTTGCTGGATCTGGGATTGTTGCTGTATTTCATCAGTCTGCGCGGCTGGGGTGTGGCGGTTTATGCTTTGGCCGGTTTTTTCATCAGCGCGGTGTATGTGGGCGGCCGCTATTCCCTGAAGCATCTTGGTTTAGGAGAGATCGCGGTCTTTTTTGTCTGGGGGCCTTTGATGGTGGGCGGGACCTATTTTGTGATTGCAGGATCGGTGCCCTGGAAAGTGTACCTGGCCTCGATTCCTTACGCATTGATGGTGACCACTATTTTAATGGCCAAGCATATTGACAAGCTGGAAAAAGACCGGGAGAAGAAAATTCACACCCTGCCGGTTATTTTGGGGCATAGCCGTGCCATGGCGGTTGTCAAAGGATTGATTGTTTTATTTTATGTGGCTGTGGTTGCCGGTGCCATTACCAACATGTTACCTTTGGCAGCCTTGCTGGTATTTTTTTCCATTCCGCGTGCCCGCTCGGTATGGCGCTTGCTCTCCCAGCCGCGGCCGACATCACCGCCGGCGAATTGGCCGATTTGGCCATTGTGGTACGTGGGCTACTGCTTTCACCTTATACGGCTGGCCGGGGCACTTCTGTTGGGTGGTATGTTTGGACAGATACTGATAGAACGCCTATGGTTGGGATGAGGCATCGGAAAAATGAATGTAAACGCAGGGAATTTATGGAATAAAAAAATGTGGTTAGGGCTAATTTTGATTAGCGCATTTTTTGTTCGGTTTACCCATTTTGGAATTCACCGTTTTCACGAGGATGAGGCGCTTTACGCTTCCTGGGGAATACGGATATTTGAACATTATGATCTTTTGCTCAACGGAGCATCCGGTGTTGATAAACCCCCACTGCTTTTTTATCTTCAAGCCATAGCCTATTTGTTTTTTGGCATCACAGAGAATGCCGCCCGGATACCCAACCTCATTGCCGGAGTGGTATCTGTCAGTCTGATTTATAAAATCGGGAAGTATTATTTTAACGAAAAGACCGGATTGGTGAGTGCGTGGCTCATGGCAATTTCACCTTTGCATATTGCCTATAGCAATACTGCATTTACCGATATGACAATGGTGATGTTAGGATTGGCCGGCATTGCGGCCATGACGAGTAAACGTTTTGCCTTGGCAGGTGTGCTGGTGGGGCTTTCTCTGGCAACTAAACAATTTGGTGTTTTTTGGGTACCGTTGATTATTGTCCTGTTGATGTTGGAGATTATGCAAGACACCGCTTTGCGGGAATGCTTCCGTGATGTGCGTTTGAAATCATTTTTAAAAGGTTTTTTTATTACGATTGGAAGCTTGTTGTTGATTACTGCGTTTTCCAATCCTTTTTGGGGATTTATGCTGTATTTACATAAAAGCTCTTCAACCATAGAAAGTACAGTCCGGGGATTGACATTTTGGATGAGCCACTATGAAAAAATATTTGAACTGCCGCTCCTGAACATCATTGGATATGTTTCCATAGTCTGGCTTGTACTGATAAACAGTCATGCATTGTTGTTTTCTAAAAATGTGACAAAGCGACAAAAGATTAATAGAATTGCTCAATTGATGTTTGTTGTGTTTATCGCAGGCTATCTCGTGAGTTTGTTGTTGCTTAAACCCTTCCAATATGTCCGCTATGCTGTTCTGTGGGTTCCTTTTGTTGTGTTGATTTCAGGTGCGTTTTTAGTTTATATTGAAAATTTATTGAAAAAAATAATCCATGAGAAGGGCACTGTTGTCATGGCAATCATTTTTCTGATTGGATGTGGAATGTTAACGTTTCAATTCATTAAGAAAGACACATTGCAATACGGTGCTTTTTATAGGAGCAATGATGGCATAGAGCAAGTGGCGGCATATTTAAGGGAGATAGATACTGATGACAAGATCTTGCTTATGCGTGATTCGGGATGGTGTTATAAGTTTTATGCAAATGGAATTAGTTTTTTTCAAAAACAGGATGTCGAAAAATTGACGGACATTATTGATATTGTAGAAAAAAATTCCGGGAAGAAGATATTTATCACAAGTCATTTGGGGAACGAGCATTTCAATAATATTTTGAAAAGCAGCGGGAGATTGGAAGTGGAAGTTGTGCTGAAAAGCGAGCGCTATGAATTGTTTCTTTTACGATAATTTGGTGTTTTTTTCAACAATGCCTTTCTTTGCACAGTTCTTTCGAGCTGATTTTTGGAAATTGCCGGGGGTTGGCGTGTCCAGGGGTCCAATCCGGTCGCGTACATGATACCTGCCAGGGTCATGGGCAGGGGAATGAAATTCTGCATTTGTTCCACGCGTAAATTGTGTTTTTGGGCAAAACGGTTGACGGCTTGCATGTCCGCGCGCGTACCGCCAATTGAAAAATAAGATTGATGCATAAACAGGATGTGTGCAATAATACTATTGGATGGCAAAAATACACGAACCGAGGAACGCGGCATGAGATATATTTCCCGGATTATGGAAAAAAAAGTTAAAGCATATTGTACGCAGTTTCCGGTTGTGGCGGTCACCGGCCCGCGACAATCCGGGAAATCAACCATGCTTTTACAGATGCTGAAAAATAAATATCAATACGTTACGTTTGATGATTATCGCATGGTGCGTTTTTTGCAGGATGATCCTGAGAAATTCATGCAACTCTATTCTAAGAAGATTATTTTTGATGAAGTACAAAAAGTTCCATTGTTGTTTAATCTTATAAAACTTGCTGTGGATAAAAACAGGACATCCTATGGAAATTTTGTTCTTACAGGATCAAGTCAGTTTGTGATGCTGAAAAAAATATCAGAAAGTCTGGCGGGAAGATTGGGATTGTTGACCTTGCTGCCGTTTCAGTATCGGGAAATACCGGACACCATGAAAGCGAAATCCATTTATAGCGGATCTTATCCTGAATTGATTCAACAAAAATATCGTAATAAAGAAAATTGGTATGCCGGCTATTTGGAAACTTACTTAAATAAAGATGTAAGGGACATGGCGGGAATAGGTGAGCTGAGGGATTTCAGGAGATTTATTGAATTGCTGGCAGCCAATGTTTCACATGTGTTGGATTTGACACATTATGCAAATGATATTGGTGTTGCTGTTTCCACCATTAAACGTTGGGTGTTATTGCTGGAAGCGTCTTATGTGTTGTTTTTACTTCCGCCTTATTATAAAAATTACAATAAGCGAATTATTAAACGGCCCAAATTGTATTTTTATGATACAGGCTTGGCCGCGTTTCTTACGGGTATTAGTAATAAAGTATTATATGAAAAAGGACCTATGAGTGGGGCGTTATTTGAAAATTATATTGTATCTGAAGTGGCGAAAAAACAGTATCATGCGGACACAAAATATAATTTATATTATTTGAGGACAAGCCATGGGAAAGAAATAGATTTGATTGTGGATAAAAAAAATAAAAAAGATTTGATAGAAATTAAATTTTCGTCTTCGTTTAAACCAAAGATGATTCATGTTGTTGAGGAGTTTAGGCAAGCTGAAGATAAAGGAATTCTGCTGTATAACGGCACGAATTTTCCTTATGGGGAAGAAATAAAAATTTGGAATTATCAGGAGTATTTGTCTGCTTAAGATTTCTTTTTGTTGGGGCGGTTAATCGCCTGGGAAAACCTGTTTTTTTTCAATAAAACCTTTCTTTGTACATTTCTTTCGCGCTGATTTTTGGCAACCATCAGGGGTTGGCGTGTCCAGGGGTCCAATCCGGTCGCGTACATGATACCTGCCAGGGTCATGGGCAGGGGAATGAAATCCTGCATTTGTTCCACGCGTAAATTGTGTTTTTGGGCAAAACGGTTGACAGTTTGCATATCTTCGCGTGTACTGCCCGGAAAACTGGCAATGAAGTAGGCTGTGATGTATCCCGGCTGGGCATTTTTTTTGGCTGCCTGCCGGTAGTGCCGGATGAATTTTTCGCAGACCGGTGCCGGGGGTTTTCGCATCCGTTTTAACACACTTGGACTGGTATGCTCCGGCGCGATTTTCAAAGTGCCGCTGATGTGTTTGTTTTTTAGCAGATAGGCGATATACGCCGGGTCTTCATTGGCCAGGTCATAGCGGATGCCTGATGCCACAAAAGCATGTTTTACGTTGGGGATGTTTTTCACGGCTTTTAACAGTGCGGTTTGTTTTTTATGGTCAGTGGAAAGATGTTTGCAGATTTCCGGAATGAGGCAGGAAGGCCGGTTGCACGGTCCGCCGGGTCGTGTACAGATTATGCCATACATATTGGCACTCGGGCCGCCCAAGTCCGTAAAGGTGCCATGGAAACTTTTCATGGTGGTTATTTTTTTTGCTTCTGCAATAATCGCATTTTGGCTGCGTGATTGGATGAGTTTACCCTGATGGGCGCCGAGCGCACAGAAGGTGCAACCGCCGAAACAACCGCGATGGGTGACAATGGAATTCACCACCGGTTCCAGCGCGGGGACGGGTTGTGCATAAGACGGATGGGTCTGCCGGGAAAAAGGCAGCGCATAGAGGGCATCCATTTTTTTTGTGGAAAGCAGGGCTGACGGGGGTTGGAGAATGACAAAGCGGTTGGCATGGGCCTGCACCAGACAGGGGCCGCCGGGAATAGCGTGCTCTTTTTCCAAAAGATGCATCGCATCAATCAGCTTTGATTTGTCTTTGAGAATAGCCTCATAAGCCGGCAGCTGGAGAAAACTGTTTTTCTCAGGTAATTGGGAACTCACCACAGCGGTGCCGGGAATGTTGGCGAATAATTGTGGTAGGGGCGACCGGCCGGTCGCCCCTACGGAACCTGTTGTCCCGTCAGACAAACGTTGGGCGATCGTGATCACCTGTTGTTCGGCCATCCCGTAAACCAAGATGTCTGCTTTGGCATCGAGTAATAAAGAACGCCGAATTTTATCCTCCCAATAATCATAGTGTGCCAGGCGCCGCATACTCGCCTCAATCCCGCCCAAGACAATCGGGAGTTTGGGGAAAGCGGCTTTGAGGAGGTTGGTATAAATGAGTGATGCGCGATTCGGCCTGTATCCGTAGTCATTGCCGGGTGTATACGAATCATTGCGGCGTAATTTTTTGTTCGCAGTGTAATTGGCAACCATGGAATCCATGGCACCGGCGGTGACCCCGGCATAGAGACGCGGCCGCCCCATGGTGAGCACACTTTCCGGCTGCTTCCAGTTTGGCTGGGCAATGATGCCGGTGCGGAATCCCTGGTTGACCAGATGACGACCCAGCAAGGCCGCGCCAAAGGAGGGATGGTCCACATAGGCATCACCGGTGACCAACAGGATATCCAGTTCCTGCCAGCCCAGGGCCTGCATCTCTTTTTTTGTCATGGGTAAAAAACAGGGCTGTTGCATGGGAGGATTGTAGCACCCGGATTATAAACAGGCAACTGTTGTGCATTAATGTTACAGGGTGTATCACGAGGAATGCCTTTTTCCAGCATTGGAATAAGAAAAGGCCCGGATGATAATAGCAATGCTGCTGGGCGGACAGGGCGGGAGGCAATCAAGGCTTTTTTTCCAATGCTGGAAAAAGGCATTCCTCGTGATTTTTTCAGAACAAAAGGAAGACCCCTGTCACATCTTTATCGTGCTAGCGCGAACACGATGGACAGCCTGCCCGGCGAATGCCGGGTAAGTCCATCGATGAAGCGAGTAAAAATATCGCCGAAGGCGAACATCTCCCGACAAAAATACCACGGGCGTAAGCCCGTGGATTTTTATTTTATTCATACGAAACGTTATATTAAGGTAAAACAGAAACTGTTTGCCAAGCAGCATTCACGGGAAATTTCCCCGGCATTTCGATTTTCGTTTGAATAAAATAAAGATGTGACAGGGTTAATTCCGGATTTTGATGCTATTTGTTTCCATGAAAAACCAATCCTTTTCCCTGTTTTTCACCAGAAGGGCATGGTATAAATGAACCGTTTAATCCAGGTAGGTCCAGGTAGGAGAGGTCGCTGATGGCAAAAAGTAAGGGAATTTATATTTTTTTGTTGATGGTTTTTTTTGCTGGGCTGGCAATTTTCAGTTTTTGGCAATTGGCACACTATGCCCGGGTCATTGAGGAAACCATTGCTCATTTCCAACAATGGCCCGGCGTCACCGCTCCGGCTCCAAGTCTTGATTCCAAGGTTATGATGACACAAAATAAAAATATAACCGGAAATGTGTTTATTGGACAACTGGCACATCGGATTGAACAAAATTTGAAAAACGGGTTAACCACCTATATAACTGATTACCAGGACTTGAGAATTGATATGGCGCCTTTTGTGAGTGAGGAAATCAGGCAGGGGTATTTTAAAAATCTTCGGATTGCCGTGCGTCATGGAAAAATCAGGCATCCCGAATATAATGCGTGGCTGGTACCCTTTGAATCCATTGATTGTTCCTTTCAGGAATTGGTGATGGATCTTGAGCAATTAAAACAGGAACGTATTGCACCTGCCGGGTTGGCGTCCGTGTCGGTACATGAAATTGTGCTGGATGAACAGGCGTTCAACGAAGCGCTGCACAATGCGCCGGGCAGACTGGCGTTGCTCAGTGTTTCTTTCCGGGAAAGAGGTATTCGAGTGATTTGGTCAGGCAAGCCCCGGATGGAAGCGGACATAGGCTTGCGGGTTGTGACACAGGGGGAATCTTCATCATCAGATCAATTGCTGGCTGAGGTGCATCACCTGAAGATTAACGGCCTGCCGGTTCCATCAGGAGTCGTCAGACGCTTTGCCAATAAAATTAATCCTGTGCTGCCTTTGAAAGCCTTTGAGAGTTCCATGATTCTGGGTGCAGTCCATTGCGGTCAGGGCAAACTTAGAATCGGCCTGGAAAATAGTACGCAATAATCAATCAAAAAGGACTATCAATGCCAAATCGTCAAAATGAAAAAGTCATACGTATTCCGGATGTTTTTTCCGGAGAAAAGCTGCTTTCCAGCGGATCTCTGATTGCGGCACTGGTTCTATCGCTGGTTTTGGCAAATTTTGTTTGGCTGTTTTTTGACAAACAACCCCAGGCATGGGACGAATCCATTCATTTCATGGGCGCGGTGGGGTATTATAAAACCTTGCTGCAGGGTGGGTGGGATGTATGGTACAACCTTTTGTATCAATCTGATTTTTATCCACCGCTGATTGAAGTGTTGACCGGACTTGTTTTTCTTGTCACCAAACCTGTGCCGGATGTTGCGGCGTTTTTGAATCTTTTTTATTTGCTGGGGATTGTCTGGGTATTGGTTTTGATAGGCCGGACGCTTTATGATGAGACCACGGGTATTTTAGCCGGGTATTTATTCAGCGCTGCGGTTATGGTCGCGATTCAGTCGAAGTATTTTATGCTGGATATTCCCATGGTTCTGCAATATTGTCTGGGATTTTATTTTTATCTTCAATCGGAAAATTTCAGAAAAAAACGCTGGTCATTGCTTTACGGTATGATGTTCGGCCTTGCCATGTTGAACAAGTGGAGTGCACTTTTCTTTTTTGCGCCGCCGCCGCTTATCCTGGGAGTCATTTCATTGTTTCGTCAAGAAGGGGAGGGGAAAAAAATATGGCGCAATATTCTGCTGGCATTTGGTTTGGCAGGATTGATGGCCGCGCCCTGGTATAGTGTGCATTTTATCAAGCTGGTGAAAAACACGTCCGGGTATATTCATGCCCGCGGTGTGTTGGAAAATGATCCGCCCCTGACATCGCCTTTGGCATGGATTTATTACCTGGGCAGCGTTTTTAGACAGATGTCCTGGCCCCTCGGGTTAACCGTGGTTGGCGGGTTTGTGGTTGCCATGTTCAAAAAACGGCATCGTCTCCTTCTCGCGGTCTGGTTGGGGTCGCCGTATATTATATTGATGCTGATTAGAAATAAAGATCATCGCTATACGCTGCCCTTATTACCCATCATTTGCCTGGTTGGGATTAGCTGGATTGCGGCGCTAAAGCCGGAGACAAAAAAGAAATGGGTGCCGATTATTGCCTTGGCAGCGTTGGCACAGTTTGCGTATGTCCATATGGGGCAGCACTTGGGAGGGTTTGAGCGGCTATTGAGTGCCCGGCTTTTGGGAACGTCGCTGATTGAATCCAAAGCACCAGACAGCCGGATTTGGCCTCTGGATGCTATTCTGGCGGATGTGGCGCATGTCGGCGGCAACTTGGGCCGGCCGCCCCAATTGCGGGTGATACCCGATGCGGCCAAATTTTCCAGGGTTACCTTTGTTGTCGCACAATCCAGACAACCGCGTGGTGTGCAATTGGCATCGACAACGGATTGGCCGGCATTTACAGATTTTGTGGTTACCAAGACGAAACACCTCGGGCTTGAGTTCAACATTGCCAAACCCAAGGCCATTACCGAAGCATTGGCAAATTCAACGACTGCAGTTGGAAAACGTTTTGAATTAATGCGTACCTATCCTTTGCCGGATGGCTCGGATGCGTTGTTGTACCGCCGCCGGGAGGTGTTTCATCATTTGTCGCAGGAACGCATCATCCTGCTTCTCAAGCATGAATTGGACCAATTGCTTTCAGCCTATTTGCGCAACTGCGAAGACCTTTCCATTCGTATTACATCCGGGCCCGACCAATCAACCCGTATCGGTCATTTTCCGGAAATTTTGGTGGAGGCACGCAACGGTGAAGTGGGTGATTTTAAACACAAACCTTTGGGTGTGCCGTTTTCCCGTTTGAAATTAGCGTTGAAGGACTTGGTGATTGATCTGGACTGGCTGGAGCAGGGAAAGCCGGTTCCTTATTATATTGACGCAATGCGGGTGATGCATGTTCAACTGAAAGATGAGGGCCTGAACCGGGCATTTCAAAAAGCGAATGATGATCTGAAAAATCTGCGTGTTTTTTTTACCGGCAGTACGATGGCGGCACACTGGATCGGAGATATTCCGCTTTCGGTTAATCTGGCATTGGAAGTTGTACCGGATAAGGACCGGCCGGAGTCAGACAATCTGCGGTTTCGTATTGAAAAAATAAAGTGTTTGGGTATTCCCATTGCCGGCTTTTTGATACAACCCCTGGTGGCGGATTTTAATCCGCTTTTTAAATTGGCGGGATTTCCCGGCAAGATTGTCCTGGGACAATTGCGCCTGGAAAAAGGTATTTTGCGCATGGGCATAGAGAAAAAAGAGCAGTGGCAGCGGGATGTTGTTGAGATAAAGAAAATGCAATGAAACCCGGATGAATAAAATTGAAATAAAACCCGGAATATGCTAACTTTCCTGCCTTTGAAAATACGAAAAAATCGGATACAATAGCGTTCCATGAATCTCCCAATTTTGATGTATCACAAAATTCAGCCGCCGGAACCCAACAGTGATCTTGCTGTATCTGTGGAGGCTTTTCAGGACCAGATGGCATGCCTTAAGCGCAGGGGGTTTGAGACGGTTTCATTGGAACAACTCAGCCGGGCATGCCGTGACGGTGCGGCACTGCCCAAGCGTCCTGTGGTGATTACATTTGATGACGCCTATCAGAGCGTCTTTGATTATGCGCGACCGGTTTTGGAAGCACAAGGATTTACAGCAACCGTCTTTGTCGTGGCACGGGCCATCGGGAAGGACAATGTGTGGGATAAGGGGACCGAGGTTAAACGCGATGCCTGCATGGATGCGGACGCACTTAAGCACTTGGCAGCCGTTGGCTGGGAAATCGGGTCCCATGGTTTGAATCACAGCAATCTTACCCGTGTTTCAGACAAAGAAATATCTGAGGAGCTCGTAGAATCACGTTCCTTTTTGGGGACCTTGTTCAACCGGCCGGTCACAGTATTTTGCTATCCCTTTGGCGCTTGTGATCAGCGGGTCAGGGATGCTGCGGCCACGGCAGGCTATACAACAGCCTGTGCGATTTCTCCGGGAACCGCTTCGGTGACAGCTGATTTGATGGCATTGCGGCGCGTGTATGTGAAGCCGTCCGATGCTATCTCAGATTTTAAAAGAAAAATATCAATGTGGTACCTGGTTTACCGGGCGTGGAGGAAGCGATGAGTCTTACCCGTAGTACAGCTGCTTTGCGTTTGCAGCGGTTTTCTTTTTGGGCGTTGTCTGTCTTTGCTGTTTTTGCAGTGGCAAGCATCGCTTTGCAGAATTTTATTTTTCTGGCTCTGGTGGCATGGATTATCGGGATGGGGCTTAAGCGGCGCTGGCAGGTTGTGCCGACACCCATGAACCTTCCCTTGCTGCTGCTGGGTATTGCCTTGGTGGCTGCCTCGATTTGGGCGGGACGGATGAACCCCAGTCTTTTCGGGTTGCGCAAGGTTGGTTTATTTGCAGTCTTTTTTCTGACCACAGCGTTGGTAACCCACCCCCTCAAAGCGGACAGGATCTTAAATGTATTTATTCTCGGTGCCACAGTATGCGCCATCGGGTCAATTGCCGGTCATCTGCTGGGTTGGGACGGCGGGCGGGCGCATTCATTTTCCGGGGATTATATGGCAGCCGGCGGCATGTATATGCTCTCATTTATTTTAAGTCTCTCCCGGTTTTTGTATCAGGATAAAACCAAGCAATGGTTTTGGCTGGGGTGCGCCGGCATGATTGGTCTGGCCCTGTTGCTGACATATACCCGTTCATCTTGGATCGGTGCGGCAGTGGCCCTATTGATTCTCGGTGCCTTTCGGGATTGGCGCCTGCCGCTGATTATTTTAGGGGGCGTGATTGTTTTTCTGCTGGTTTTTCCTAAAAATCCAGTCTCGCAGCGGGTATTTTCGCTGACCGTGAAGCATCATTCCAGCAATTCAGAGCGGCGGATGATGTGGGTTTCCGGATTGAAATTGGTCAAAAATCAGCCGCTGCGGGGCTATGGGGTGGATAATTTATCGCAGGTCTATGGCAAGGTCGCCAATCCTGTGGCAATTGAACAGCGTCCGCCGCATGTCCATAACACGCTTTTGCAAATAGCCATCAACGGCGGTTTGGTGGCTGCGGGATTTTTTCTTTGGTGGATTGTTGTGGTGATTTTTTTCGGTATTCAAGGCTGGAAATTTAATCGCGTACACGCACCGCCGCGCGCAGGATCTGCGATTGGCATTACGGCGGCTTTTGTTGGATTTACCGTCAACGGTCTGTTTGAATTTAATTTTGGGACATCCCAGGTCATTACTATTGTCTATTTTTTGATTGGGTTACTGCCGGCCTATCTGGCGGTTGATCCGGCAAATTCGGAATGGCAGCTGCCCAAACGACCCAAACTGCTTTTTTTACGTCCCCGCTTCCGGGGCGATGTGATGATGGCTTCAACCGTGCCGTATTTAATTAAGCGTGATTTTCCGCATGCGCAAGTGGACCTGGTGACAGAACCGGCTTGTGTGGGCGCAGCCGGCGGTACAGCCGGATGGGACCATGTCATCTCATTGCCGCGGCATGATAACCTGGCTTGGTGGAAAGTCGTCCGGCGTTTGCGTGCTGAAAATTATGATGCCGCATGTGATCTTTTCGGCAATCCTCGCAGTGCCATGCTGGTGTATGCCAGCGGTGCCAATTTAAAAATTGGGCCGCGTGTTACCGGCTGGGACTTGTTTTTTCATCTGATTACCAAAGCGAACCGTACCGGTCCGCGTCCGGCATGGGAAGCCTATTTTGACATTTTACGCAGCTTTGGTATGAAACAACTCTCGGTCAGGCCGCACTGGGAAATTAGCGCTGAGGATGACAAGTGGATTAAATCATTTTTAAAAGAACGGGGTGTGCGTCCGGGTAAAGTATTGGGGATTTTTCCCGGCGGCAGCCATCCCGCCAAGCGCTGGCCTTTGGAAAATTTTTTGGAAGTGGCCCGGCTGGCACCGAAACAATTAGGTTTGAAGGCGATGTTTGTATTCGGGCCGCTGGAGAAAGATTTGAAGCGTGGCTATATGCATGCTGCCGGTAAAATGTTGATGAGTATTGAAGGCTTGCCCCCGGGGCGGCTGGCGGCGCTTTGGTCGCATTGTGCAGTGGTCCTTTCCAATGATGCTTTTCCAATGCATCTGGGACCGGCGGTGGGAACGCCCACGGTAGGTCTGTTTGGCCCGGGTGATCCGCAGGTATGGTTTCCTTATTCAGAGCGCAGCGGTCACCGGGCATTGCATCATCAGCTGGATTGCTGGCCCTGCCACCTGGATAGCTGCGCGACCATGAAATGCTGGGAGGAATTAACTCCGGCAACAGTGATGGGTGTTATTAAAAATAGTTTGCCAAGGAACCGTTCGGCGAAAATGGCATTGCCTGAGAAAACCAGCCGAAAGAAAAAAGCGGTTATCAAGAAAAAGTCTAAGAAAAAAATATTATGAAAATACCGGAGGTGTCTAAAGTACGCAGCATACTGGTTGTGAAATTGCGGGCACTCGGTGATGTTTTGACCACCTATCCGTTGTTGCGGGCACTGAAAGAATACTATCCACAGGCCCGGTTGAGTATGATGGCGGACGATAGCTATCAGGATATTCTTGAAACCAATCCGCGGATTGATGCGCTGCGCCTGCATCCGGCAAGTCAACTGCGTCAGGCCGGGCAAGGGGATGCATTGCGTCAGCAATGGCAGGCCATTCGAGCCATCCGGCAGGAAAAATATGATTTGTATATTGATCTTTATGGGAGTCTGCGCACTGCGCTGTGGGGTTATTTAGGCAAGATTCCTTATCGTATGGGATTTGATCTGCGGGGGCGGAAGTATTTTTATAACCATACCATCCAGGCGAAATACCGTTATGTTGTGGATTTGAATTTGCAGTTTGCCCAGGCATTGGGATGGGAAAAAAAAAGTAATCAGCTTGAATTTTATACAACGCCGCAAGATGAGGTCCGGGCGCACGAGCATTTAAAGCGGCAGCATTGGAATGCCGCCAAGCCGTATATGGTTGTTTCGCCCGGTGGCGGTTGGCCGTTGAAACAATGGGGTGCCAAGCGGTTTGGCAGGGTTGCCAAGGCAATGGCAGACAAAACCGGTTGCCAGATTGTTCTGTCCGGCAGCCAGGCGGAAACATTACTTATACAGACTTGTGGCGCTGCTGCGGATATTCCTGTGATCAATGCGGTTGGCCTGCCCTTGCGGCAGGTGGCAGCCATCATTAAGGGAAGCCGTCTTTTTTTAGGGAATGATTCCGGTCCCAAATATTTTGCCGAGGCTTTCGGTGTGCCGACCCTGATCTGTTACGGACCCACCGACTATGTGAACAACAATCCCCAACGACCGCAGAATCAAGTGGCTTGTTTTCAGACTGAGTGCCGTCCTTGTCATTCTGAAATTTGCCGTATGCCGTCGCGGGACTGTATGAATAGAATTTCAGAGGATGAGGTTGCGGCCCGGGCTTTGAAGTTGTGGGAGAAAAACGGGTAAGGGCGAAATCATGTTTTCGCCCTTTGTGGGCGATTCCACTTGTCAGGCGAATGCCGGGTAAGCTTGTGGGTTTTTATCGTGCTTGTGCGAACACGCCGGGCTGCGAAGCGTTCCGCAAGATCCGGATAAATTTGTATGGATCACTGGGGAACTATTTTTACATCTTTGGCAAAGGAAAAATCCCGAAAAATTTTCTGTTGTGCGATTAGGCGGGTAGCTTTTTTTGGGGACGAATATTTCCATGCCAATGCTGTAAAAATAATTCCCCAGTGATATGATTCCTTGGATTGAATACAAAGGTTTAAGCGTATTCCCGGTGTTTTCACCCCTACACACTTGCTTAATAATCACCAATCCGTTAAAATACTGGAATACATATTTTTAAAAACGGGACTATGAGTACGGAGGGTATTTATGTGGGTTTGTGACCATTGCGGCCAGCCAATGGATGATAAAGCGAAAAAGTGTTCCATGTGCGGTGTCATCAAGCCTGAGGAGATAATCAAGAAGGCTGAGGCAGCACAGGTTTCGCAGTCATTTGATTTTTCAGAAAAAGCAGGAGCAAAAAAACCAGAGATTCACAAAGCAGTTGACACAGTGCAAGCTGAGCCGGAGGCGCCGTCTCAGGTGGAACCTGTTAATGAGCGTCCGATTGTTACGATTTTTCGGCGGTTGGTTGTGTCTTCAAAATTTTGGATTGTATTGGCATCTGTGGTGTTGGCGTTTATTCTGGTACCCTGGACGATTCAGAAAATCAATCAGTTTTCGACTGCGAATGAATTCGACTATGATGCCAAAAGCGTGGAAACAACCTTGTGCAGCAAATTTGAATTAATTATTGATGATACGCTTCCGGATAAATTGGAATGGGCCCGGGAAGTTATGCGCCTGCGTCTGCCGACCAGGTTTCCTGAAGAATTGCTGTTGGATATTAGTAAACAGGAGGCGGAAGTCAAATATGAAAATGATGAAAAGACGTCCGTGTCTTTCCGGATGCTTATTACATACCATTTTGGCGATGCCCATAAGAAAACGTATTATTGGCAGCCGGTAACTTTTTTCTTTGAAATCCGGAATGGCGAGTGGGTCCTTATTGGCGATCGCTGGCTGCGCGAGAGTGAATTGGTTTTTGAGTAATAAGTCCGGTTATAGGATTCAGTACGGTTTTTTATAATGAGAACCATTCCGGTTATAAAAACTTGACAGTTTTTCATTCATTTGATAGAGTTTGCCTAGCTATGTAACTGGCGAAGGTGGAGCAACCATCAGGAAGCATAGCGGAAAAGCGGAATCGTGAGCCGAACGCCTGGGCTACCGCTCATTTATGAGTGGTGGTCCGGGCTTTTTTTAGCCGTCCACTTCTCACAAAAGGAGACGTGATTTATATGGCGAAAAAAAAAGAGGCATTTCGCAAAGGGCGCTGGACAGTCAAGCTTGATCTGCAGGATTTTATCTACCGCAATTATTCACCCTATGAAAACGGACCGGAATTTTTAAAGCCGCCAACCAAGCGAACCCGGCAAGTATGGAATAAAGTCGCCAAATTGATGGATGCGGAAAAAGAAAAAGGCGGCGTTTTAGACATTGATGTCAGCGTACCGAGCGCGATTCTCAGTCATGGTCCGGGATATATTGATAAAAAAAATGAATTGATTTTTGGATTGCAAACCGACAAACCCTTACGCCGGGCGATCAAACCGGTTGGTGGTATTCGTTTGGTGGAGAAGGCATGCCAGGCACGCGGGTATACGGTTAATCCCCGGATTTCAGAAATTTATAACAAATACCGTAAATCACACAATGATGCCGTATTTTCCATTTACACCGAGGAGATGAAAAAGCTGCGCCGTCTGGGAATTATTACGGGATTACCGGATAATTATGCCCGCGGACGTATCATCGGTGATTATCGCAGAATTGCGCTTTATGGGGCAACACGTCTGATCGAGGAAAAACAAAAAGACCTGCTCAAGATTGATGATGCCATGGAGACCAAAACCATTCGGCTCCGCGAAGAAATAGCCAACCAGATTCAGGCATTGCAGGATATTATTACGCTCGGGAAACGCTACGGTTTTAATCTCGCCGGCCCCGCACAAAATGCACGGGAAGCGATCCAGTGGACCTATTTGGCTTACCTGGCGGCTGCCAAGGAGTCAGACGGTGCTGCCATGTCAATCGGGCACCTCTCTGCATTTTTTGATGTCTATATTACCCGCGACATGCAGGCGGGAAATTTGACCGAGTCCAAAGCGCAGGAATTTATTGATGATTTCACCATTAAATTGAGAATGATCCGTCAGCTCCGTCCGCCGGAGTATGATCAGATTTTTGCCGGGGACCCGGTCTGGGTTACGTTGGTTTTGGGCGGGATGGCAAGTGACGGCCGGACCAAGGTCACCAAAACAGATTTTCGGTTTTTGCAGAGTTTGTATAATCTCGGACCTGCACCGGAACCGAATTTGACGATTCTTTATTCTTCGCGTCTGCCTGAGCCCTGGAAGGCGTTTGCATCTGAAGTGGCGATCAAGTCCAGCGCTTTGCAGTTTGAAAATGATGATATCATGCGTCCGATTGCAGGGGATGATTACGGTATTTCCTGCTGTGTCTCTTTGCTCAAAGCCGGGAGTCAGATCCAATACTTTGGTGCCCGCTGCAATATGGGCAAAGCACTTCTCCTGGCACTCAATGAGGGCCGGGATGAAATATACGGGGAGCAGGTGGTTCCCAATGTTCCGGCATTGAAAGGGAAATATCTTAACTACGATGATGTACATGAAAATTTTGTTTATGTGCTTTCCTGGTTGGCAGAACAATATGTGAAGATTATGAATGTAATTCATTACAGTCATGACCGGTATTATTATGAAAGTTCCCAGATGGCGCTGCTGGATTCTGAAGTGGACCGTCTCATGGCATTTGGTATGGCCGGACTCTCGGTGGTGGTTGATTCACTCTGCGCAATCCGGTATGCCAAGGTCGAGCCGAAGCGGGACCGCAAGGGGCTCACCAAATCGTTTGTGGTTCAGGGCGACTACCCGGCATTTGGAAATGATGATGAAAGGGCGGATAACCGGGCGCGGGACCTTATCATTACGTTTATCACTGAATTGCGCAAACATCCGGTCTACCGCCGGGCTACGCCGACGCTCTCGATTTTAACCATTACCAGCAATGTCCTTTACGGCAAGAAAACCGGCGCGACACCCGATGGCCGCAAAGCAGGAGAACCGTTTGCCCCGGGCGCCAATCCCATGTTTGGCCGGGAAAAAAACGGCGCCCTGGCCAGTTTAAATTCAATCTCCAAGCTGCCTTACTATGCTGCGATGGATGGTATTTCCAATACCTTCTCAATTGTTCCACAAGCCTTGGGACGGGATCGTGAAATTCGCAATGAAAATTTAATCGGCATTTTGGACGGTTACTTTACCAAAGGCGGGCATCATATCAACGTGAATGTACTGGATCGGGATTTGCTAAAAGATGCGATGCGCCATCCGGAAAATTATCCCCACCTTACCATTCGGGTTTCCGGATATGCCGTTCATTTCACCAGACTTACGCGCGAACACCAGGAAGAGATTCTGCGCAGGACGTTTCATGAGATGATTTGACAATTTGTAAGGACGTAAATACTGTTATGTAGGGGCGTATAGCAATACGCCCCTACCGTTTAAGGAAAAATTCATGAAAAATATCATCGGCCGGATTCATTCCATAGAGACACTGGGGACGCATGACGGTCCGGGTCTGCGTTGCGTTTTTTTTCTTGCCGGGTGCAACTTTCGATGCACTTTTTGTCACAACCCGGATACCTGGACGCATAAGGGATCACAAAAAATGACGCTGAGTGATGCCCGGCTTCGTCTTGAACCGTTATTGCCCTATTTGCGGCAACATGGCGGCGGTGTGACGGTTTCGGGTGGAGAACCGACCATGCAGTCCGAGTTTGTGCAGGCATTATTTAAAATGGCCCACGCCTTTCGATTAAACACCGTGTTGGATACCAATGGGAGTTGTCATCTGGAAAAAGCAGTGAAATTATTAAAACAAACCGATTTGGTACTATTGGATATTAAAGCTTGCGATCCGAAAACACATCAGTTGGTGACCGGCAAACCCCTGGCACCGGTTTTGGCATTCGGACGTTTGGCCGCCAAGACCCCGGGACGGCTCACCATTCGGCGTGTTTTACTTCCCGGGATCAATGATTCGCCGGAAGAGATGAATCAACTGGCTGAGTATGCAGTGGGTTTGAAATATCAACCGCCGATAGAATTAATCGCTTACCACCGTCTGGGTGTTCATAAATGGGAAGAACTTGGGATCCGGTATTCCTTGAAAAATCTCAAACCGCCTTCTCAAGCTGCATGGAAACAGGCGGCCAAGAAATTGGAGATGAAAGGATTGACTGTGTTTAAAGGGTAAAAACAGTTTGGAGAATTTTTTTTGAGATTTGGCATCAAATTTGCTTCTGATATTTTAAAAATGTATTTTTTTTCTTGACAGATTGCAGTGAAATATCATATTCTTTTCATTCTGTTTTTTCATTTCACGATATTGCAGCCTATTATCATTATATTATGTAGAATATACCTTGATGATGATCGAGGTAAGAAGGAGACTGCATGCCCAAAGTAAATGTAAACCCGAAAAACCGTGTGTTTTTCAACAAAATTCCTGAGATTATGGATGTGCCCAATCTTATGGAAATCCAGAAGAAATCATATAATGATTTTCTTCAGAAAAACATCCGTCCTGAAGATAGAAAAAATCAGGGATTGCAATCTGTTTTACAAAGTGTTTTTCCGATTTATGATTTCAATAACAATTCCAGTCTTGAATTTGCCGGTTTTACTTTCGGCGAGCCTAAGTACACGGAGGAGGAATGCCGCGAACGGGATATGACGTACTCGGCAGCTCTGAAAGTGACGCTGCGTCTGGTTGTACGCGAAGAAGACCCGGACACGAAGATCAAGCGCATTAAAGATATCAAAGAGCAGGAAGTCTTTTTCTGTGAACTCCCATTGATGACCAGCAAAGGGACGTTTATTATCAATGGTGCCGAGCGGGTCATTGTATCGCAGCTGCATCGGTCACCGGGTGTTTCTTTTGATGAGGATGAGGTCAAATCCGCCAGCACGGGCAAACGTTTCATGATCGCCCGGATTATTCCTTACTGGGGTTCCTGGTTGGAAATGGAATTTGACAACAATGATTTACTCAATATCCGGATTGACCGCAAACGTAAAATTTTGGTAACCACCTTTTTGCGTGCCATCGGTTTTACGACCCAACAAAAAATTATCAGCCTTTTTTATGAGACCGAGACCATCCCGGTCAAGCCGGAAGCGATTGACCGCATTGTGATGGATGATATTGTTGATCAGTCAACCGGCGAGGTACTGATTGAATGCAATACCCTCCTGACCCCGGAATTGATCCAGAAACTCGACGAATCGAAGGTTAAAAAAATTCCGGTTGCCAAGATTGGTGTGGATGAAGAACTCTCCATTCATAAAACACTGGCCAAGGATAATACCCGGTCGAAAAACGAGGCACTGATAGAAATTTACCGGAAAATGCGTCCGGGTGATCCACCCACGGTGGAAAGCGCATCGGCGCTTTTGGACAGTCTCTTTTTTAATCCCAAGCGCTACAATCTTTCGCGGGTGGGGCGGTACAAATTGAATAAGCGGCTTGACCTGCATATTCCGATTGACCACTGCACCCTGAAAAAAGAAGATATCGTCGAGATCATCCGTAAGTTGGTGACGCTCAACAATCAAGATGAAGCCAAGGATGATATTGATCATCTGGGTAACCGCCGCGTACGTTCCTCAGGCGAGTTGCTGGAAAATCAATTCCGGATCGGATTGGCGCGTATTGAACGTGCGGTGAAGGAACGGATGTCTATTTTGGAAATTGATACCTGTATGCCCAGCAACCTGATCAACGCCAAACCGGTTGCAGCCGGGGTAAAAGAATTTTTTGGTTCTTCACAGCTCTCGCAGTTTATGGACCAGACCAATCCTTTGGCGGAGTTGACGCATAAACGGCGTCTCTCAGCACTGGGTCCCGGAGGGCTGAATCGTGAGCGTGCGGGTTTTGAAGTACGCGATGTGCATCATACGCATTACGGCCGTGTTTGTCCGATCGAAACACCGGAAGGTCCGAATATCGGTCTGATTTCATCCCTGGCAACCTTTGCCCGTGTGAATGAGTATGGTTTTGTTGAGACACCCTATCGCAAAGTCGTCAACGGTAAGGTAACTAATGAGATTCATTATCTGGTGGCGGATGAAGAAGATAGTTATGTCATTGCGCAGGCCAATGCCGAGATCGATGCCAAAGACGGTTTGGTCGGTCCGTTGATCTCAGCCAGATTTAAAACCGACTATCCCTTGGTTAATCCCAAGGATGTTAATTATATGGATGTATCGCCCAAACAGCTGGTCTCCGTTGCGACGGCATTGATTCCCTTTTTGGAACATGATGATGCCAACCGCGCGCTGATGGGATCGAATATGCAGCGCCAGGCAGTACCGGTGCTCAGAACCGATGCACCTCTGGTCGGAACCGGCATGGAAGCCAAGGCGGCTTATGATTCAGGCGTTATGGTCATGGCCAAGCATGATGGTATTGTGGAAAAAGTGACATCCGAGCGCATTCTGATTTCTTACGAGGATAAAAAAGAGGGGCGTATTCATGTCGACACACATACCCTGCTCAAATATCAGCGCTCCAACCAGGACACCTGTGTTAATCAGAAGCCGATTGTTAAGCCGAATCAGCATGTAAAAAAAGGTCAGGTTATTGCGGATGGTCCGGCGACCCACGAAGGTGAACTCGCATTGGGGCAGAATGTGCTGGTCGCTTTTATGCCCTGGCAGGGATATAATTTTGAGGATGCGATCATTGTTTCCGAGCGGTTTTTAAAAGATGATGTATTCACCTCCATTCATGTCGAAGAATTTGAACTGGAGGCGCGTGACACCAAATTGGGCAAAGAGGAAATCACCCGCGATATTCCCAATGTGGGTGAGGACGCTTTGAAAGATTTGGATGAAAGCGGCATTGTACGCGTGGGTGCGGAAGTCGGGCCGGGAGATATCCTGGTGGGGAAGGTTACACCCAAGGGAGAGACCGAATTGAGCCCGGAAGAAAAACTGCTCCGTGCGATCTTCGGCGAGAAATCAGGCGATGTTCGCGATGCTTCACTCAAGGTTCCGCCGGGAGTGGAAGGCAAGGTTATCGAGGTGAAGGTCTTTTCGCGTCGTGAACGGGACGATAAAATACGTGCGCGCGACATTGATCAAATTAAAAAAATTGAAAAAGACCGTATGCGCAAAGTTGCGCACGTTGATAAACGGTGTAATGAAGATATTGCCGAGACGGAACAGAAGCTTGCGGAAATCCTGGCGGAGATTAAGAAAGGCGGCAAAGGCGATGCCGCCCGCGCCAAAGAGGATGCCGCCAAGCGCATCAAACGCCTGACGCAGATTTCTGAAGAAGTCAAAGATGAGATCAATGTGGATCATGAAAAACAGATTATGAAAATCCGTAAGGGTGATGAATTGCCGCCGGGTGTGATTAAGCTGGTCAAAGTCAATGTGGCGAAAAAACGCAAACTCTCTGTTGGAGATAAAATGGCCGGACGCCATGGGAATAAGGGAGTTGTTTCCAAAGTGGTTCCGGTTGAGGATATGCCGTATTTGGCGGATGGTACCCCGGTGGATATTATTCTTAATCCGCTCGGTGTTCCGTCACGTATGAACTTGGGTCAGATTTTGGAAACCCATCTGGGCTGGGCGGCCCAGAAATTGAACAAGTATATGGCAACACCGGTTTTCGATGGCGCCACACTGGAACAGATTAAAGAAAAACTTAAAGAAGCGGATTTGCCCGAATCCGGCACTGCGGTCTTGTATGACGGTCGTACCGGGGAACGCTTTGACCAGGATGTTACCGTCGGCTTTATCTATATGCTGAAGCTGGCCCATCTGGTGGATGACAAAATTCATGCCCGTTCGATTGGTCCCTACTCTTTGATTACGCAACAGCCCTTGGGTGGTAAGGCCCAGTTCGGTGGTCAGCGGTTTGGAGAGATGGAAGTCTGGGCTTTGGAAGCGTACGGTGCGGCGGAAGTGTTGCAGGAGTTGCTAACCGTTAAATCCGATGATACGGCCGGACGTACGAAAATTTATGAAGCAATTGTAAAAGGTAAAAATGCACCTGAGTCATGTGTGCCGGAATCATTTAATGTACTGGTCAAGGAGCTGCAAAGTCTGGGACTGAATATTGAACTGCTTCGCGGGTACAAGCAAGAAGAAGAGCAAGGTGACGAGAAAAAAGAAGAAAAGGCTACCAAATCCAAGAAGCGCAAGGTCGCCAAGGAGGATGCATGAGAGTAGAAGGCGGATTTGGAGAAAAAATGACAGTGCTCCAACGGGAGCGCGAAAAAGAGCGTGAATATCATGAATCACGTGCTGCCGGGATGTTTGATGCGATCCGTATTTCGCTGGCATCGCCGAAAGTCATCCGCGACTGGTCGCGGGGTGAGGTGAAAAAACCGGAGACAATCAATTACCGTACTTTTAAACCGGAGCGGGATGGGTTGTTTTGCGAGAGAATTTTTGGTCCGGTAAAAGACTGGGAATGCGCCTGCGGCAAGTACAAGCGCATCCGCTACAAGGGTGTTGTCTGTGATCGTTGCGGTGTTGAGGTTACGCAAAGCAAGGTCCGGCGCGAGCGTCTGGGGCATATTGAACTGGTTGCGCCGGTAACGCATATTTGGTATTTTAAAGGGGTGCCTTCCCGGATTGCTTATCTGCTCAATATTGGCGCCCGTGCACTTGAGAAGGTTATTTATTATGAGAGTTATATTGTAACCGATCCCGGCGATACGCCTTTGGCCAAACGCCAGATGCTAAGTGATGAAGATTATCGCGGGTTTAGAGAACAATATGGAAATGCTTTTAAAGCCAAAATGGGCGCGGAAGCGATCCGCGATCTTTTGCGTGAAATTGACCTGGTGGAAATGTCCGAGAAATTTCACAAGGATATGGAAACCAGTTCTTTGCAAAAGAAGAAAGAAATCGTCAAGCGCCTCAAAGTTGTGGAAGCCTTTCGTAAATCGGGGAACAAACCGGAATGGATGGTTTTGGAAGTTGTTCCGGTGATTCCGCCGGAGTTGCGTCCTTTGGTGCCGTTGGATGGCGGGCGTTTTGCGACATCCGATTTGAATGATCTTTATCGCCGCGTTATTAATCGCAACAACCGGCTTAAGAAACTTATGGATCTTAAAGCGCCGGATGTCATTATTCGTAATGAAAAACGTATGCTGCAAGAAGCGGTGGATGCTTTGTTTGATAATGGCCGCCGCGGTCATGCAGTCAAAGGGCCGGGTAACCGTCCGTTGAAATCCCTGTCCGATATGCTTAAGGGAAAACAGGGACGCTTCCGCCAGAATTTGCTGGGCAAGCGCGTTGATTATTCCGGTCGTTCGGTTATTGTGGTCGGGCCCGAGCTCAAGCTCTGGCAGTGCGGTCTTCCCAAGAAAATGGCGCTGGAATTGTTCAAACCTTTTATTATTAAAAAGCTGGAAGAACGCGGATATGTTCACACCATTAAAAGCGCCAAGAAAATGGTGGAAAGGGTCAAACCGGAAGTTTGGGATATTTTGGAAGAGGTTTTGAAGGATCACCCTGTGATGCTTAACCGTGCACCCACACTGCATCGCCAGGGTATTCAGGCTTTTCTGCCGGTTTTGGTGGAAGGCAAAGCCCTGCGTATTCATCCTCTGGTGTGTGCCGCGTTTAACGCTGATTTTGACGGTGACCAAATGGCGGTTCACGTACCACTTTCGACGGAAGCCCAATTGGAAGCCAGGGTTTTGATGCTTTCAACCAATAATATTCTTTCAACCTCCAGCGGACGTCCGATTATTTCACCTTCGCAGGATATTGTTTTGGGTTGCTATTATCTAACCAAGGAACGTCCCGGTATTCAGGGTGAGGGAACGATTTTTTCCAGTCCCGAAGAGGTCATGGTTGCGTTGGATGCCAAAGCCATTCCCATTCATGCCAAAATTAAGGTTCGGGTAAATGGCGAGCTGTTGGAAATAACCGCAGGCCGGGTTTACTTCAATGAAAATGTGGTTCCGGAAAAAATTCGTTATGTCAATAAAGCACTTACCAAAAAAGAGCTGACCAATTTGGTGGCCCATAGCTATAAGGAGTTGGGGACCTACGAAACAGTCATTATGCTGGATAAAATGAAGGAAATTGGTTTCGAAGCAGCCACCCGTGCCGGTATCACGGTGAGTATGGATGATATTCTTATCCCGGGAGACAAGCCTGAATTGATTGCCCAGGCGAAAAAAGAAGTGGCCGCCATTGAACGTCAGTATCAGCAGGGTGTCATCACAGACGGTGAACGGTACAACAAAGTCATCGATATCTGGACACATACCACAGATAATATTGCCGAGGTCATGATGGGCGGCCTGTTGGAAGACCGGACTGGTTTTAATCCTATTTATATGATGGCGGATTCCGGTGCGCGTGGTTCGAAGATGCAGATTCGTCAACTGGCCGGTATGCGTGGTTTGATGGCCAAGCCGCAGCAGAAAATTACCGGTGCTGCCGGTGAAATTATTGAATCACCGATTATCGCTAATTTTCGCGAGGGATTGAATGTGCTGGAGTATTTTATCTCCACCCATGGTGCCCGGAAAGGTTTGGCGGATACCGCGCTTAAAACAGCGGATGCCGGTTACCTGACCCGCCGGTTGGTGGATGTGGCGCAGGATGTTATTGTTTCGGAGCATGATTGCGGCACCCTCAATGGTATTTCCATTGGTGCGATTCGTGAAGGGTCGGAAGTCATCGAGCCGCTCAAGGAAAGAATTCTGGGTCGTGTGGCATTGGACAATGTTGTTGATCTGCTCTCGGATGAGGTCTTGGTCCGGTCGGGTCAGGAAATTACCGAAGAGATTGCCGAGAAAATTGAGAATGCAGTTGTTGAAAGAATTCGTATCCGTTCCGTGTTGACTTGCGAAAGCCGCCGCGGTGTTTGCGAAAAATGTTACGGACGAAATCTGTCAACCGGTAAAACCGTCGAGGTCGGTGAGGCAGTGGGGATTATTGCCGCCCAGTCCATCGGTGAACCCGGTACACAGTTGACACTGAGAACGTTTCATATCGGCGGTACGGCCAGTCGTGTTTTGGAAATTTCAAAGATCGAAGCCAAGAATGACGGCGTTGTTCGGTTGCACAATGCCCGTACAATCAAAGATTTCGAAAAAAATAATCTCGTCCTGAACCGCAATGCTGAATTGGGTGTGTATGATGAGCGTGGTTCGGAACGGGAATTGTATCCTTTGCCCTACGGTACGGTGTTGAAGGTTTCCGAGGGGGACCCGGTTAAAAAGGGTGATGTAATTGCTTTGTGGGATCTTTATAATGTTCCGATTTTTACCGAGTACTCCGGTAAAGTTGAGTTTGAGGATGTTGTGGAAGGCAAAACCATGAAGGAACAGACCGATGAAGCCACGGGTTTGATCGGTCGTGTGATCGTTGACCACAAGGAAGAAGATATGCATCCTCAGATTGTGATTCGGGATGATAAAAATAAAGCGATCGGGTCTTATGCCATTCCGACGGGGGCTTATTTTACTGTAGAAAACGGTGATACCATTACGTCCGGTACGATTTTGGCAAAGATTCCCCGAGAAATATCAAAAACCCGTGATATTACGGGTGGTTTGCCGCGTGTGGCGGAGTTGTTTGAGGCACGCAAGCCTAAAGGCGCTGCAGTGATTAGCGAGATTGACGGTACGGTGAGCTTTGGTGTCGGAACAGTACGCGGTATGCGTCGTTGCCTGGTCAAACATGAAACCGGTATTGAGAAGGAATATTTGATTCCGGTGGGTAAGCATCTTAATGTTCGTGACAGTGATCGTGTGCATGCGGGTGAAGCCTTGACCGATGGTCCGATCAATCCGCATGATATTCTGGAAATCAAAGGTGAGAATGAAGTCCAGGAATATCTGGTCAATAAGGTTCAGGAAGTTTACCGCTTGCAGGGTGTTACCATCAATGACAAGCACATTGAGGTTATTGTCCGGCAGTTGCTTCGCAAGGTTGTGGTGGAAGATGCCGGTGATACCAAATTCCTGGTGGGGACACAGGTTTACCGCTTTACCTTCCGGGATGAAAACGAACGGGTATCCAAAGAAGGCGGACGGCCGGCAACAGCGCGTCCGATTCTGCTGGGTATTACCAAAGCCAGCCTGGGTACGGAAAGTTTTATTTCCGCAGCCAGCTTTCAGGAAACCACGCGTGTTTTGACCGAAGCGGCGATTGCCGGCAAGGTGGATCAACTGAGCGGGCTCAAGGAAAACGTGATCATGGGTCATCTTATTTCTGCGGGTACGGGCATGCCGCATTTGCAGAAATTGCGTGCTGAGTTGGAAGGCAAAGATAAAGAAGAGGAAGAAAAAGTGTCTGAAGAAGTTGAAGTCAGCGCGAATTAATTTTCTGGTTAAATGTATGGGGGCGAACCGAAAGGTTCGCCCCCATTTTATTTGTATGACCATCAGCAAAAATGGAATGCCGACGTCATGCTCCGGAATCAAGGAAAGAGAGTAGTGTTATGTCGATTATCGAGTGGGATCCCAAAATGTCTGTTGGTGTACGGGAAATTGATGACCAACACAAACAAATTATCAAGCTGATCAACAACCTGGATAGTGCTTTTCAGTCGGGAAAAGGCCGGCAGGAAGTCAAAAAAGTGATGGGGTTTTTAGATAAATACATCATTGATCATTTTGCATACGAGGAAATATTTATGGAAAAATATAACTACCCGGAATATGCTGAAGTTAAGCAAGAACATGACGGATTTATACGGGAGTTCACAGAAAGTAAAAATGAGTATGGAAACACTAAAGATACCCACAACTTCATTAATAAACTCCGGGAAATTCTTGTGCCTTGGTTAACCAACCACATTGCTCAGACGGATATGAAAATGGCGCAATATTTAAAACCCTATATTGAAAATTAAAGTAGTCGTGTATGCCTCTACAGAAAAACGCGTCGTATAGGGAAGAAATAAGGTGGCATCAATTGTAGGGGAGGACCTGCGACCAAAGGGAGTTCCATACAATTTTCCATCCGATTGGGGTGTCCGCCCTCTTTTTGTTTTAAAAACATGCAAGGATTTCCGCCAAAACCGGTCAAATAGAATAGGGATTTTGCCGGTTGACAATACTCAACCTGATATCACAAAATGTGGAGGTTGGAAAATGGCGGAAGAAGGAATGATTACCATGAATGAATTTAAAACAGTGGTGGAACGATTTGAGGATAATCAGAAGAAGATTATTGAAGTCATCACGCATAAATTTGATAACCTTGAAACCAGGATGACCAGACAAGAAAATAAAAGTGACTCTATGATGGAACAAATTGCAATATTGCATGAGGGTCAGACTGAGATGAAAGCGGAATTGAAAATTGCGAAAAAAGAGCGAAATGCGTTGAACACAGGCCAGATGGAAGTGCAGGCAGAATTGAAAATTGCGAAAAAAGAGCGAAATGCGTTGAACACAGGCCAGATGAAAATGCAGGCAGAATTGAAAACTGCGAAAAAAGAACGAAGTGCGTTGAACACAGGCCAGATGGAAATGCAGGCAGAATTGAAAATTGCGAAAAAAGAACGAAATGCGTTGAACACAGGCCAGATGAAAATGCAGGCAGAATTGGAAACTGCCAAACTAGAAAGAAACGCGTTGAAAGCAGGCCAGGTTTCACTGGGAAAAGGACAACAGGAAATTAAGGCTGAGTTGAAAAACAGCCTGAAAAAACGGGTAACGTATCAGGATTTCAATAAGCTGGAGAAACGGGTTGTGCGGTTAGCAAATAAAGTGGCGTGATACTGTAGGGGCGAAGGGAGTCCCATACAATTTCCCATCCGGTCAGAGTGGTTTGTCCTGTGACTATATATGCGAAAGGCGATTGGTTTTTAGAACCAACCGTCTTTTTTTTATGCAATTTATTTTCTTTTTTTCTGTCTAACCTAAATAGGGGGGACAGGAAAATGTTACACAACCGCAAAGCCATCCGGTTGAAAGAATATGATTATTCAACCCAAGGAGCCTATTTCGTCACTATCTGTACACATCACCGGGAATATGTGTTTGGGGGAATAAATCACGTAGGGGCAGGTCCCAGACCTGCCCACCAATTCGAACCCGTCCAACAAATTGATATCAAAAAAATGATATTGAACGATTATGGCCGCATGGTTGATTACACTGGCATGATTTGATGAATCACAATAATGAAATTGAATTGGATGAATATGTAATCATGCCCAATCATTTTCACGGGATTATAAAAATTGGTTTGGATTCACGAATGGATGTGGGGATGGGGACTGTCTGGCGGGCAGATATGAAATCCGTCTGGCGGGCAGGTCTGGGACCTGCCCCTATTTATGGGTAATGTCAACCCCCAATATATTTAAGTCATGCAGTGGAGGGAAAATCT